>JALTNO010000309.1:34543-40655 GCA_027000645.1 Paracoccaceae bacterium
CTAAGAACCACCGCATCCGCAACACCCCGAACCATCGCACCACCTCCAAAACCCACATACGAGTATGATACGGATTACAGTTCCAGGTGACTAGGCTCAGGACTCATAGCCAGAACATGACGACGGCGGCCAAGGCGCAGGCCGAGAGAAAGACCTTGGGGCATCGGTCGTAGCGGGTGGCCACGCGGCGCCAGTCCTTGAGGCGTGCGAAGCTGTTTTCGATCCTGTGCCGCTGGCGATAACGGTCAGCATCGTGGGGGATCGGGGTCCTGCGGCCCTTCCGTGACGGAATGCACGGCTCAATTCCCCTGTTTTCAAGGGCTTCGCGATACCAGTCCGCGTCGTAGCCCCGGTCCGCCAGCATGTGCTTCGCAGCTGGCAGGCTGTCCAGCAGCGCCCGCGCGCCGATGTAATCGCTGCGCTGGCCCGCGGTCAGGAACATCCTCACCGGGCGGCCCAAAGCATCCGTCACAGCGTGCAACTTCGAGTTCAGCCCGCCCCTGGTGCGCCCGATCAGACGGCCTTTGCCCCCTTTTTCAGCCCCAGACTGGAGGCCGTACGGTGCGCCTTCAGGTGGGTCGCGTCGATCATCAGCGTGTCCGTTTCCCCGCCCTGGTCCGCCAGTTCCAGCAGCATCCGCGCGAAGATGCCCTTCTCGCTCCACCGCTTCCAGCGGTTGTAGAGCGTCTTGTGGGGACCATATTCCCTTGGCGCATCCCGCCAGCGTAACCCATTGCGATTGACGAAGATTATCCCGCTGAGCACGCGCCGGTCATCGACCCGGGGCCTGCCATGGGGCTTGGGGAAGAAGGGCCGCAGGCGCTCCATCTGCGCCTCCGTCAGCCAGAAAAGATTGCTCATCTCACCACCCGATTTTTTCGCCAGTGAATCACACCAGCGATTGCCAATCAATGGGTCCTGAGCCTATCCACGGTCCGTGGGGACTGATCACCGCTCAAGCAGAAGCTAAAGCATTTCGACAAAAGATTGAATCGGAGGGATTCCCTTGCGGCCTGGTTTGTGTTTCACCCTTATTGGGAGGATGACCCGGCCCCCATTTCGACCGGACACCTAAGCCCAAGCTAGGAGGGCTTAGGCGCAGGCCTGAAGCTACGCTCATGTCGCCCCATCGGATACCAGGGGATTTCCAACTCATTCAGCAAGCGCAGCAGGTTGCGGTATTGCGCTGCTGTGCCGTCATGAACCAGGTCGCCGGTGATCAGCACCGCATCCGGGCGCGGATCCAGCCGGTTCAGGGCACGGATACAAGCCGTCATCGCGGCTTCGGTATCATAGCGCCCGTGAACCGGCCGGCCCGGCTCGGTCAGGTGCAGGTCGGTGATCTGGGCAAGGATCATTGCAGCGATTTTCTCCGGGCGGCATGATTGCGGTTCCGGCGCGACCGGATCGGGGCCGGGGCATCATCGCAGACGCAAGGCCGTCTGCGGATTGTCAAGGAAATCCCTGATTCGATACAAGGCCCGTTGCAGGCGAGGGCCCGCCGAGGCCAAGCGCGCATGCTTTCAGTGACACAACATAATTGGGACGGCTTGAACCGGGCAAGACCGGGTGGATGGATCCGACGAGGGTCCGCCTTTCCAACCCGTTGGGGCGGAATTTTCGACCGGAACCGGGCGCCGGCGGAAGGTGCGGCGCCCGGTGCGGGATCACTTCATCATGGTGATGGAATCCGTGGTGTAGAGATAGTCGCCTCCGCCTGCGAGCGAATGACAGGCGATGCAACCCTTGTCGGCGCCCTTGGCGACCTTGCCGGCCAGCCGCATCCCCTTGGGGTTCTTGTCCAGCGAACCGTCGGGCAGGAACTTGACCCAGAACCAGTCCTGGTTGTCGGGATCGAACCCGGCCTCGCGGCGATACATCACCGTGACCGAGCCGAGATGCTTGCCGGGGTTCATCTGGACCTCTTCCATGCTCACGCCCTTGGGGCCGTAATTGCGCTTCACGATCAGATCGCCGGTATGACCGCCGATCTTCGCCTTGGTGTAGAAGGTTTCCAGCATCATTCCGTGCGGGTCCGTCCCTTCGTAGGGCAGGGTGCTGATTGCATTCTCGCCGGCAAGATTGAGCGATTCCATGGCGTCCCAGATCTTCGCGGCAAAGGCGGCGTCCTCGTCGGTGCCGAAGGGCGCCATGGCCTGGGCCAGTGCCGTGGTTCCGGTAAAGGACGCGGCCAGAATTGCGGCGGTCAGAAATCGTTTCATCTTCATATCCCTGTAACTGTTTTGCGTATGCGGCCAGCCTAGAGGCAGCCGCGGCGGCGGGATAATAAAAGCCTGTCACCATGGCGTGAGCGGATCGTGTGCAGAAGTGAGTGGACGCGGATAACCCCGCCGCCGGATCATGTGCCGGATCTTTCGGGGCCGCCGGACAATGGCGCGTGCAACGGGTGGAGAGATGCAATGACCGGCGCAGGCGCATCATGGATGGCTGCCGCTTTCGCGGTGATCGCGACGACGGCCCAAGGAGGCGCGCAGGACGAGGCCGTGTGCATCCGCAACGGATCGGGGCAGGCGCACTATTTCGTGGCCGAATCTCCCGATGGCGCCCGCAGGCTGGCCCGCCTTGCTCCGGGGGAGGGGTTGTGCGCTCCCGCCACCTCGTTCGGGGGGCGGGGCATGGTGTCGGTGTTCGAAGAGCTCGATGCCGTCGAAGGCTGCTCGCGGCTGGCCGATCCGGGCCGGGCCGAGACATTGCTGGAATACGAGGATTTCGACCGCTGCCTCTGGGGCGAGGGGGAGTGACGCCCCGCTCCGGCGGCGGTTTCAGCCCCGGCTTCGCCGCCGGCGCCGGCGCCCCGGATCGCCGTCGCCCCGGCCGCCGGTGTTGAAGGAGACATCCGGCAGGGTCACGATCTTCGCCAGTTCCGGAAACGGGTCGGTGGCGTGCGGGATGGCGTTGGCGGCGACGAAATGCTCCTGAAAACGGGGCTCGATGGCGGTTTCGACCTTGGTGATCTCGCGCACCACGCGTTCGATCCCGGCCCGCGCGCCGATATTGCACAGCGCGATCCGCGCCCCCGTGCCGGCGGCATTGCCGGCGCTGGTCACCTTGTCCAGCGGGCAGTCGGGGATCATGCCCAGCACCAGCGCGTGCCTGGTCGAAATATGCGCGCCGAACGCCCCGGCCAGCACCACCCGATCCACCCGGTCCACGCCCATCTCGTCCATCAAGAGCCGCGCCCCGGCATAAAGCGCCGACTTGGCCAGCTGGATGGCGCGGATGTCGCCCTGGCTCACCGCGATGCGCGGCCCGCCCGTGGCGGTCGCATCATGGATCACATATGCGTGCGTGCGTCCCTCGGCCACGCAGCGCGGCGTGCCGGTCTGTTCGGCCGAGCCGATCAGCCCCGAGGCGTCGATGATGCCGGCAATCCGCATTTCCGCCACCGCCTCGATGATGCCCGAGCCGCAGATGCCGGTGATGCCGGTGGTGGCGACGGCCTCGGCAAAGCCGTCCTCGTCCGACCACAGATCGCAGCCGATCACGCGAAAGCGGGGCTCTTTCGTCACCGGGTCGATCTCGATCCGCTCGATGGCGCCGGGGGCGGCGCGCTGGCCGGAGCTGATCTGCGCCCCTTCGAAGGCCGGCCCGGTGGGCGAGGAGCAGGCCAGAACCCGGCCCCTGCGGCCAAGCTGAAGCTCGGCATTGGTACCCACGTCCACGATCAGGACCAGATCGTCGGAGTTGTGCGGCTCTTCCGCCAGCGCCACCGCCGCCGCATCGGCGCCCACATGCCCCGCGATGCAGGGCAGAAGGTAGATGCGGGCGTTTTCGTTCATCGCCGCGAGATCCAGATCGCGCGCGCCCAGCGTCACCGAATCGGAGGTGGCCAGCGCAAAGGGTGCCTGGCCCAGCTCGACCGGGTCGATCCCCAGAAGCAGGTGGTGCATCACCGGGTTGCAGACGATCACCGCCTCGAGGATCAGTTCGGGCGCGATGCCGGCCTGCCTGGCGATGGAGCGGGCCAGTTCGTCGAGGGCGTCGCGCACTGCGGCAGTCATCTCGGCTGCGCCGCCGGGGTTCATCATGGCGTAGGAAACCCGGCTCATCAGGTCCTCGCCAAAGCGGATCTGCGGGTTCATCACCCCGGCCGCGACCTTCACCTCGCCATTGCGCAGATCGGTCAGATGCGCCGCGATGGTGGTCGAGCCCAGATCGATCGCCAGCCCGTAGATGCGGTGGTCGGCATAGCCCGGCCAGATTTCGGTGATGCGCGCGGCATGGTCGTGGTGATCGCGGTTGAGCGCCACGGTCACCTGCCAGCCGCCCTTGCGCAGGACCGGCTGAAGGCGCCTGAGGATCGATGGCGGCGCGGTGACGGTTTCGATCCCCCACTGATCGCGCAGCGCGGCGGCCAGACGCTCCAGATCGCCCGAGGGCTCGTGCATGTCCGGTTCGGCCACCTCGACGAAGTGCAGATGCGTGGCCGGGTCCATGGTGATGACGCGCGCGGTCGCTTCCTTGCGCACCACCTGCCGGTGGACCTGGCTTTCGGGGGGCACGTCGATCACCACGTCGCCCTGCACCCGAGCCTGGCAGCCCAGCCGTCGGCCCTCCTTCATGCCGCGCTTGTCCTTGTAGCGCTGTTCGACCGCGTTCCACGGGCTCAGCGCGTCGGGAGTGACGATGACTCCGTGCTTGGGGAATTCGCCGAACATCGGAGTCACCTGGCACTTGGAGCAGATCCCGCGCCCGCCGCACACGCTGTCGAGATCGACGCCAAGCTGGCGGGCGGCGGTCAGGATCGGCGTGCCCCTTGGAAAGCGGCCGCGCTTGCCCGAAGGGGTGAAGATGACAAGGGGGTCGGTGCTGCTCATGCGGTGCCTCGGTCGGTTCGCGCCTGCGCCGAACATATCCCCCCGGCGGCAAAGGGAAAGGCGGGCGGCGACGATTTCCGTGGCCCGGGCGTCATTTTTCGCCCCGCCCGGCGGCATTCCCGGCGGCGGCGGCAAGGTCCGGCCGGTGCCGATACCATTGCAGCACATAGACCCGGATCGCCGAGGCCAGCCCCGCGCGGGTGCCGCGCGCCTCGTCGATCTCGGCGGCCAGCTGGTTCAGCGGCTTGCCCTGCGCGGCGGCAATGTCGCGGAAGGCATGCCAGAATTCCTCTTCCAGCGACACCGAGGTGCGGTGCCCCCTCAGGGTCAGCGAATGCTTGACCGGGCGCGCGGTCATTCCTCGTGCCCGGGCCGGTCGCGCAGATGCAGGTCGAGGTGGCGGCGGGCCTTGTCGGACTGGGCCCGTTCCAGATCCCGCTGCGCCCTTGTGCGGCCGAATTTCACTGCGTTCTCGTCCCCGCGCGCCCGTCTCTCGGCGCGGGCCTTCTGTTTCCGGGCTGAGCGAAGGTTCACGATGCGGGCGGTCATGGGCGGCCTCGATCCGGTTGCGCGTCAACGCTAGCCGTGGCCGGCAGAGCGATCAACCGCAATCGGATCCGGCGCCTGCAAGCGGTTTCGAAACCGCTTGGGAAGGCGTTTCGAAACGCCTTCCCGGTCGCCTAGCGCCTCAGGCGTCTTTCGGCCCGATCATCCGTTCCGGGCGCACCACGCGATCGAAGGTTTCTTCGTCCACGAAGCCCAGCTTCACCGCCTCTTCCCGCAGGGTCGTGCCGTTTCTGTGCGCGGTCTTGGCCACCTTGGTGGCGTTGTCATAGCCGATTTCGGGGGCCAGCGCCGTGACCAGCATCAGGCTTTCGCGCATCAGCTTTTCGATCCGGTCGGTATTGGCGCGCAAACCGTTCAGCAGCCGTCTGGTGAAGCTGTCGGACACGTCGCCCAGAAGCTGGATCGACTGCAGCAGGTTGTAGGCCATCATCGGGTTGTAGACGTTGAGCTCGAAATGCCCCTGGCTGCCGGCAAAGCCGATCGCCGCATCGTTGCCCATCACATGGGCGGCGACCTGGGTCATTGCCTCGCACTGGGTGGGGTTGACCTTGCCCGGCATGATCGAGCTGCCCGGCTCGTTCTCGGGCAGGATCAGCTCGCCCAGCCCCGAGCGCGGGCCGGAGCCCAGAAAGCGGATGTCATTGGCGATCTTGTAGAGCGATCCGGCCACGGTCCGGAGTGCCCCGGACATGAATACCATCGCGTCA
>JALTNO010000309.1:40665-41429 GCA_027000645.1 Paracoccaceae bacterium
TCCACGAAGCCCAGCTTCACCGCCTCTTCCCGCAGGGTCGTGCCGTTTCTGTGCGCGGTCTTGGCCACCTTGGTGGCGTTGTCATAGCCGATTTCGGGGGCCAGCGCCGTGACCAGCATCAGGCTTTCGCGCATCAGCTTTTCGATCCGGTCGGTATTGGCGCGCAAACCGTTCAGCAGCCGTCTGGTGAAGCTGTCGGACACGTCGCCCAGAAGCTGGATCGACTGCAGCAGGTTGTAGGCCATCATCGGGTTGTAGACGTTGAGCTCGAAATGTCCCTGGCTGCCGGCAAAGCCGATCGCCGCATCGTTGCCCATCACATGGGCGGCGACCTGTGTCATCGCCTCGCACTGGGTGGGGTTGACCTTGCCCGGCATGATCGAGCTGCCCGGCTCGTTCTCGGGCAGGATCAGCTCGCCCAGCCCCGAGCGCGGGCCGGAGCCCAGAAAGCGGATGTCGTTGGCGATCTTGTAGAGCGATCCGGCCACGGTCCGGAGTGCCCCGGACATGAATACCATCGCGTCATGGGCGGCGAGCGCCTCGAACTTGTTGGGGGCGGTGACGAAGGGCAGGCCGGTGATTTCGGCGATGTTGGCGGCGACCTCCTCGGCCCAGCCCTTGACCGTGTTCAGCCCGGTGCCCACGGCGGTGCCGCCCTGGGCCAGCTCGTAGATGCCGCCCAGCGCCATCTCGATCCGCGCGATCCCCATGCGGACCTGGTGGGCATAGCCGGAAAACTCCTGCCCCAGGGTCAGAGGCGTGGC
>JALTNO010000310.1 GCA_027000645.1 Paracoccaceae bacterium
GCTTCACCCCTGCCGCCCGCGCGCTTGCCATGGCGGCTAGGAATTCGGGCCTGATGACGGCCTGCGGATCGGCGCCGCGGGCGGCGCGGACGAAATCGGACATCTGCCGCCAGTTCCGCCCCGCCAGCACTGCCACCTCGCGGGTGCGCTCGTGCCAGTAGTCGCGTTCGCTGATGCGGCCGGCCTGCATGTCCCGCCACAGCGGGTCAGTTTCCGGAGCGAACGGGCCGCGCCATGTCAGGGTGCCCGGCGCCAGCCCCAGCGCCCGTTCGGTCAGGTCGTGGGTCTCGAACAGCGTCCGCGTCACGACGCCGCCGAAATCGAAGATGAGGGCACGGGTCATGCCGCATCCTCCATCGGGTATCCGGGCGGGCAGAACCCGCCGGTGCGCCGGGTCAGGTCGCAGGCGCCGCGGCGCAGTTCGGTGCGGATCAGGGATTTCAGGGCCGGGGTCATGCGCGCGACCGGGGCGGCCACCGCGATTGCGCCCACGGGGCGGCAGTCGGGGCCGAAGATCGGCGCGGCGTGCGAGTGAACGTCCGTTTCGAAGGTGCCCACCGTTTCCGCGAGACCCTCGGCGCGAATGCGTTTCAGCCGTGCGCGGATCCGGTCGGGATCGGTTTCGGTCTGCGCGGTATGGGCCATGAGGGGTTCGGAAAGGGCGGCATCGACGAAGGATTCGTCGGCGAAGGCCAGGATCGCCAGCCCCGAACTCGTCCCGTGAAAGGACAGGGTTTCGGCATCGTCCATCATCACGCGGGTGGCATGGCGGGGGCTGTAGGCATGGCCGAGCGTTTTCAGGCCGGTTCCCCGCACCAGCGACATGTGCGCGGTTTCTCCGGTCGCGGCGCTGAGCCGGTCGAGGATCTCGCGCGAAGCCGACATCAGCGGCACCGCCGCCTCGCGCAGCGCGGCAAGGCGCAGCACCTCGGGGCCCAGCCGATAGGCGCGGTCGGGGCCGACCTGTTCGACGAATCCCGCCTCCTGCAACTCGCGCATCAGGCGATAGACGGTGGCCTTGTTCATGCCCGACAGGCGCGTGAGATCGCTCAACCCGACCTCGCTGCGGCTCTGGCTGAAATGGGTCAGCAAAGACAATGCCTTGGTGACGGTTCCCATCGCTTCGTCCTGTCGCTTCTCCGGTTCTCGAAGGCCGTGCCGCCCGTTTCCCGAGCCGCATTTCCGGCCCGGCGCCGATGCAAATGTGTTGACAGAGCGAGGGGGAGGCTGTCAATCTATTTCAAACCAATGGTTCGAATAATGAACCAATCTGATCGGGAGGAAAAGATGAAACTCACCACTTTCATTCAGGGCGCGGTGGCGTCGGTGGCGGTTGCCCTTGCGGCGGGTTCGGCGCTGGCCGAATATCCCGAAAAGCCGGTCAACTTCATCGTGCCGTGGCCGCCGGGAGATCTCGAGGACGTGCTGACCCGGATGATCGCCGAGGACTTCCAGAAGGAATACGGCGTCGCGGCGGCGGTGGTGAACAAGCCCGGCGGCGGCGGCGGTCCCTTCCCCGGAGCCATCGAGGTGGCCAACGCCCCGGCTGACGGCTACACGATCGGCTCTTTCGTGATCGGCGTGCCGGTTCTGGGCCACCAGATCGACATTCCCCCGCTCACGCCGGCGAAGTTCGATCCGCTGGGCATTTTCCTCACCTATCCCTTCGTCATCGCCACCAGTGCCGACGCGCCCTATTCGACGATGCAGGAGCTGGCGGAATACGCCCGCTCGAACGACGTGGCCCTGGGCCATTTCGGCGACGTTCTGACGCCGACCAAGGTGACCAAGGCTTATGCCAGGAATGCCGGGTTCGAGTGGGGCTCGGATGCCGCGTTCGATGCGCTCGACTGCAACACGCTGGCTTCGGGTGATGCGGATGTGATCAACACCACGCTGCAGCTGATCCTGCCCTGCCTGGACAAGGTGAAGGTGCTGGTCGCGATCACCGATTCGCGCATCCCCCTGGTGCCGGATGCGCCCACCATCGGCGAGCTGGATCCAAGCCTGAACATCGCCCTCTGGAACGGTCTGTTCGTGCGCAAGGAAACCCCGGCAGAGGTGCGCGAAAAGATCATCGCCGTGGCCAGGAAAACGGTGATGAGCGAGCGCGCCCAGGACGTGGCCCGGCAGACCGGGGCGCTGGTCTACTGGCAGGGTCCCGAGGAAAGCGCCGAAAGGATTGCAAGGGATATCGAGACAGTCGCGCGCATAACTGAAATCCTGAAATGACGCGGGCGTAACCGAACGGGCGGGCCGGTGCCGGGCAACCGGCCCGTTTCCCGCCCCCGGCACAAGAGTTTCCCAGGATGGCAACCGAAAGAGAACGCCGTTTCGTCGGCCCCAGGCGCGGTCAGCTGATCTTCGCCCTTGCCTTTTTCGCCTTCTCGGCCCTTCTGCTTCTGCTGATCCGGGATCAGACGGTGTGGGTGAACAAGACCCGGCTGGTGGCGCAGCCGCGGTTCTGGCCCGCGATCGGGCTTGGCGCCATGACGCTGCTGGGCGCATTGCATCTTCACCGGCTGCCGTGGCGGCAAGTGACGCGCCGCGACTGGCGCGAGGTGCGAAAATGGGCCTCGGCGCTGGAATTTGCCGGCTGGTTCATGGCCTATGTCCTGCTGGTGCCGGTCCTGGGCTATCTGCCGGTGACGCTGGTTTTCGTGCCGGTGCTGAGCTGGCGAATGGGCTATCGAAGCCGGTCCATGATGGCCGTCAGCTTGGGCTTTGCGGTGGGTGTGGTGGTGCTGTTCAAGGGCTTTCTCGGCGTGAGGATTCCCGGTGCCATGATCTACGAATACCTGCCGGGCGGGCTGCGCAGCCTGTTCATCCTGTACTTCTGAGGAGGTGGGCATGGCGACGGCCTTTCCGGCGGGGCCAGGGGTTTCAGGAAAAACCTGGCAAGGGTTCCCCAATCCCCTGCCCGCATCCGCGATGACCGGAGGCACTGACCGCTGATGGACGTGTTTCTTTCCTCGCTCGACATCCTGATGCGCTGGGACGTGGCGCTGGCACTGCTGGTCGGGTCGATCGGCGGGGTGCTGATCGGGGCCATACCCGGCGTCGGCCCGGCGGTGGCCATCGCCATCCTGCTGCCCGCCACCTTTTCCATGGATCCGATCGTGGGGCTGACGGTGCTGCTGGGGATCTACGGCAGTTCCATGTATGGCGGGTCCATCCCCGCCATCCTGATCAACACGCCGGGCACTGCGGTCAATGCGCTGACTACCTATGACGGCTATCCCATGACCGCCCGGGGCGAGCCGCGCCGGGCGCTGTCGCTGGCCTATTCGT
>JALTNO010000311.1:0-5015 GCA_027000645.1 Paracoccaceae bacterium
AGCTTTTCCCCGCCGAGCAGGCCCGCATCGTGGCGCTGCTGGTTGAACGGATCGACATCGGCACCGAGGGCTTGGATATCCGGCTGCGGGTGGATGGGCTCCACGGCCTCGCGCGCGAGATGATGGCGGGCGACAGGGAGAAAGCAGCATGAGACCAGCCGCCACGCCCGATATCATCACGCTCCATGTCCCGTTCCGCGTGGTGAAGCGCGGCGGGCGCAAGGAGGTGCAACTGCCGCCCGGAGCACCGGTTCAGCGGAGGACCGACAACACCCTGATCAAGGCCCTGGCCCGTGCCTTCCGCTGGAAGCGCATGCTGGAATCGGGCGACTTCACCACCATCAACGAGCTTGCCGAACACGAAGGCATTGCGCCCTCCTACATGACCCGCGTCATGCGGCTAACGCTGCTCGCGCCTGATATCGTCGAGGCGATCCTCGACGGGCGGCAGGGGCCGGAGGTGACGCTCGCGCAGGTGCTGGAGCCGTTCCCGCTGGATTGGCGACAGCAGAGCTAGCATACAACGCTCTTCCGATTGTTACTCAATCATGCCCGTGCTGGCGTCCCGGCCTCGAGCACTGAGCACACGGTCAACTCCTCCCGTTTCATTAATGAAAACATATATATACGCCACTCACGGCGCACTTCTGTTAAGTGAGATCGACGGTATATTTGCCGGCGAATACGCGAATTTTGAAGCATTAAATCCGCATTATTCTGTCGCATATACGACAAATATTTCTTCAAACAGATTGACAAGACGCCCCCACATGCACACCTTCATGGCGATCAGAGCGTCGCATATGCGACAGATTCGCTATCGCAAGGAGCCGGATATGGATGGAAGCAACCACGAAGCGCGCGGTCTGAGCGCCAAGCATCAGAAGTTCCGTGAACTGGCAGAGAGTCGCACCAACAAAGCGCTGGACGCGATCGGGCGGATCGGCAACCTTTCGAACCGTTCACTCTATGAGTGGGACGAGGCCGAGGTCAGAAAGGTGGTCAAGGCACTCAAAGACGCCGTGTCCGAGGTGGAGACCCGCTTCGCCTCTCCTAAGGGCAAGGTCAGCGCCAAGTTCAAGCTCTAAAGCGGGAGAGAACCGTGAACGAACGCGATCTCCTTACCGCCTTTCTGGCAGCGACGAACTCGCAGCAGGTCGAGACTGCCCTTTCCGCGTATGTCGCTGCAAACCCCAGCGCCAGCTTCGAGCCGGTCGGCCGCCGACCCAACAATCGTGGTGCGATCGAGGTCGCTTCCGACGCAGGGCGCTCGATGATAGAGCGCGTGACCAACATGCTCGACGCAATCCTTGAACTGGAGCATGAAAAGCACGGGGGCGTTCCGATCTGCCGCTCGCCCCGTGAGGCTGCGAGCGCTTGGCTCGGGGTCCCTGAGAAGGACGGGCTGTCGGCACTCACCAACAGACAGCGCCAAGACCTCGCAGCGCGGGCGGTGGTGCGCTTAGAGCCAGGCGAAGGCTCCCAGTCGCGTCTTCTGACCGTGATCGACAAGGGAATCGGCATCGAACCCGACCACCTCGAAGCCACCATCCTGAGCCTCAACGAGAGCAACAAGATCCAGAAGCACTACCTTGCAGGGACCTACGGACAGGGCGGGTCCAGCACTTTCGCCTTCTGCAAGTACGCTGTGATCGTGTCTCGGCGTTACGCCTCGGATCGCGTTGGTTTTACGTTGGTGAAGTACGAAGACCTGCCAGCCGAAGACTACAAGACCGGGCGATATGTATTCCTCGTCAGGTACGACGCGCCCCTGGAGGTCCCGGCTGCCGCGGGCGATATCGCTCACGGGACAATTGTAAGGCACTTCGGCTATGACTTGTCGGGCTACACTTCGCCGTTGGGCCCGAAGAGTATCTACGGAGTCCTCGGCCGTGTTATGTTTGATCCGGTCTCTGCTATCCGCTTCGAGAATCAAGTCCACAAATACAACCGAACAATTAAGGGGGCTAGGAATGCTCTCAACGGTGCCGTTGACGAGGGAGATGAATCGAGAGGTCCGTCGCTCGACCATCACGTCCCTATGTTCAATGTGGATCTCGGGGATTATGGGACAATTGGAATTGAGTACTGGGTCCTTTCCCGCCCTGAATCTCGAAAGGGAAAACCTTCAGCAAACTTCGTTGACCCTTCCAAGCCGATCGTGCTGACCCACAACGGTCAGAACCAGGGCGAAATCACGGGAAGAACCATCAAAGATTCGAAGGACGGTGCCGACCTTCCGTTTCTTCAAACGCAAGGGCGGATCATCTGCCACATTAACTGCGACCGCCTCTCGGCGAACGCGAAGCGTCTGCTGTTCTCCAGCACTCGTGAACAATCCCGCGAAGGGTACATGCTCGAGCGCATCAGGGCTGAGTTGATCGGCGCTCTCAAGGCAGACGACGAGCTCGTCCGGCTCAACGAGGAAGCGCGTGAGCAGAGCCTAAAGGAGAAGGACGAGGACGCCCAGAAGAACATGCGCCGTCAGGTCGCAAAACTCCTGCGCATCGCAGGCGCGGCGCTCGAACCGGTCGGCGGGAGCAAGGACGCGAAAGACGGAGACCGCGAGGTGAAGCCGCGGCCGCCGCGCGTCAAGCCGCTCCCGATTGAGCCGAAGGACCCGCCAACATTCATCCGCATCATGTGGGACGACGAGCAGGAGATGCCCTTTTACGCTGGGCAGCGTCGGTACGTCCGGGTGGAGACAGATGCCAACTCGGACTATCACGACCCCGACGACCCCAGCGCATCCCGGCTGAACATCGCGGTGGGCGACGACCTCCGCGTCTTCGGCACGAGCCCCCTTAAAGGCGGACGGATGCGCGTCGGCGTAGAGTGCCTGGAAAGCGTGGTCGTCGGCTCCACTGGCTCGATCCGTGTGGAACTCTACCGCAAGGGCCTGCCCGCCCTCAGCGACGAACGGGAGTACGGCATCGTCGAGCCGCCTGAGCCCAAGGAGCAGGAGCGGCGGAGCACTCTGCCAGACTTCGAGGTGATCGCGGTGCCCGGCCCCGAGGACGACAACTGGGAACACATCTGCGACAACCCCGACGACACTCAGGTCGCGCGCCACGCCAGCAACTTTGTGGAGAACGGCGGCAAGCTCTACATCTATTATTCTGAAGCGTTTCCTCGGTTTGCAGCTGAGGTCCGGCGGTTCGAGCAGCAGAACGAGGCGCTGGCGAAATCTTTCAGGACCCGGTACGAGATGTGGCTCGCCGTCCACTCCCTCCTCATGTATCAGGAAACACAGACCGAGAATGCGACGGATTTGCCCGAGGAGGCCGCTGAGGAGATGGGGCGCCAAGAGCGCGTCCGTCTCGCGATCATCGCCGCGATGGTTGCTGCTCAGGAGGTGAAGAGCGGCATCGCCGACGCGGACGACGATGACGCAGCCGTGGCATGATCATCACCGTCGCATTCCGGCTCGTCGACCTCCATCACAGCCAGCTCGTCGCAGGCCGCGGTGATCCTTTCCGGGTCAAACCGCCCAATCGAGTGCGCGGCGTAGATCCAGTCGGCCTCGATCGAGAGCCAACGCCGACCGAGGGACTGCGCCACTGCGCCTGTTGTGTTGCTCCCGGCAAACGGATCGAGGACTATGTCGCGCTCATCGGTGAGGAACTTCACGAAGAACTCCACCAACGTCGAAGGCATCCGTGCTGGGTGGACCGGGGCGCCCCGGTCGAGGCAGAACCTACGGTAGCCGTCGCTGGAAAGTGTGTTGGCCGCCTTTAGCAGGTTGGTCGTCTCCTCAAGGTACTTCGCGAACGCCTTGGGGGTGATGGCACCATCCATGGAGGGGAGAGCGTCCGCGCCGCCGACGTTGGGCGGGATCGCCCCGTTGTTGTCCGCCTTGAAGCTCTCCGCGCCGATGTGGTGTTCCGATGGGCGAGCCCCGGCGTTGTATTTTCCGGTCTTGATGAGGCGCTTCATGCTGGGACTGTACTCGCGCAGCACCTTTCGGTTGTCGGCCTTAGGACGCGGGTTTGGCGACATCCACCAGATGCGGGTGAAGGCATCCTTGACCCGTGATCTCTCCTTGTTCACCCATTCGATAGGAGACGGCAGCCGGGCTGGATTGTACCAGATGAACTCTTGGCAGAGGTGAAGGTCACCATTCTTTAGGAAGCGCAGGAAGGCCTCCAAGACGTGGGTGGACATCGTAGGCTGGCCAGGCACCCAGGCGTTGCCGATCTCAATTACGATTGAACCGTCCTCGGTCACCATGTCCCGGAGGAGGGGAGCGAACTTGGCGAACCAGCGAATGTATTCCTCCCCCTGCAAGTTGCCGTAGCTTTTCTTGGTGTTCAGGGGAAATGGTGGCGACGTAAAAACGAGCTGCACCTTGCCCGCGTACTCTTGCAGGCGCCGGCTCTTGAGCACCTTAAGGGAGTCACCACAGTAGGCCGCCCCGAGGTCCGTCTCGTAGATCGGCGTCGAAGCGCGGCGCCCCTCCCTAAGGGCCCCGGCGATCGCTACATCGTGTGTCTTCCCCCATTCCGCCATGTCGTGAATCTGTCTCCCTATGCTTCCGACCTACAATATATACCGTGCCAGCTGTCGTAAACTTCGAAATCTGGTCAGATGAGCCTGTTGCGACGGTTTCTGCTGACCCGATCAACAGGTACGCAGTGATGCTGCAGGCGCGTCTCTCGAATGCGTGAGACCGGCCGCTGCACGCATCCTCGCCCCAAGCGCACCATATGCCAACTTCTCACATACCACTGCTTTCGATCCCGGTCGCAGCAGACGCAAACGCGACTCCAACCCAAGCAATTCCGACGACTAGATTTTTTCATTCCATTACAAAGTCTTATAATAAATTCACCAAATTACCGCAGTCAACAGGTTCAGAGAAAATCGTCTCGGAGAGACCGATTTCGGCCCTCTCGCCCCTCCGGTGGTGAATAGCCGGCTCCGCATAACCCTCGAAAACAACGGAAAAATCCTGCCGCCGCCGGATGGGGAGAGCGATTTCACAAAGGCAAGTGGCGGGGAGACGGGGATTCGAA
>JALTNO010000311.1:5025-12303 GCA_027000645.1 Paracoccaceae bacterium
GGAGAGACGAATTTCGGCCGTTTTGCGGGGGTGGAGGTGAATAGCCCTTCGGCGTAACCCTTGAAAACAACGGAAAAATCCGCGCGCCGCGGGGGCAGAGAAACATTCCTCACAGGACGGTGGCGGGGAGACGGGGATTCGAACCCCGGGGACGCTCTCGCGCCCAACGGTTTTCAAGACCGCCGCATTCGACCACTCTGCCACCTCCCCAGCGCATCCCGTCTAGGCACAGCTTTCGGATCAGGCAAGGCAAAAATGGAATGATCGCAGGGCAACAATCATTTCCATCCAGCACCTTGGCGCCACGCACCGAAGCCAGCGCGCCCATCTGCCACCGATCGTGTCACACGAGAGTATGCCGCGCAAAAATTGCACCAAACGACACGGCGCTCCAAGCCTGCACTTTCGCAATGCCTGATCCTCACAAGCTCGCCTCTCCCGACGGCGCCGAAACCCGGTATCCGGAGAAGCTGTGAGAGACTGCTCCCCCCTGAACCCGAATATGCGGCCCCTCGGCGACGACTGCGGAAAGAGACCCCGAGCCCCCGCAGATCGAGGCGTCAGCACAGCCGAGTCGCCCCCCGGCGATCGAAGAACGCGAACAGAGCCGGCCGCGCGGACACCTCTTTCGCGCAAGCCGATTTCGTGCCCGCCAAGGCGAACTGCCCTCTTGACCCCGGCGGCATGAAATCCTATCCAGATGATCCGGAAAGCGGGTATGGTGAAAAGGTATCACGCGAGCTTCCCAAGCTTAAGTTACGGGTTCGATTCCCGTTACCCGCTCCAGAACTTTCCCGTTTGATCCCCGAAGGTTGGAATCCCGCCCCGCGCCGGCGAAACCGGTTTGCATGCGCCGGCGCCGGGCGCTAGACCGAAACGCATGGAACTGCGCTACCTGACACCGCTGACACCCGGGGAACAACGCGCCCACGGCCTGCCCGAACCACAACCGCTGGCCATGGCCGACCGCGTCCGGTTCTCCGAACTCGATCCCCTCGGTCACGTCAACAACAAGGCCTATCTCGACTGGTTCGAAGCGGTCCGGGTGCGGCATTTCGAAACCATGTGCCTGCCCCATTACGGCGACACGCCGGCGCCGCGCCTGCTGCTGCGCAACGCGTCGATCCACTACATGCGGGAAATGCACCGCGACGAAAGCTATATCGCCACCGCCCGCGCCACATCCTTCCGCAGCAGCTCCTACATCGTCGAACAGCAGCTCTGGTCCGGGGGCACGTTGCGCGCCCGGCTCGAAGCCGTGATGGTCCTGATGTGCCCCGACGGCGCGGGAAAACAACCCATCCCCGACGCGCTGCGCCGGGTTCTCGTGGCCCGCGACGGCGCTACCGAGGCAAGCTGACCCCCTTCATCTTGCCCGAAATACTCCGGGGGGTGCGGGGGGCTGGCCCCCCGCGCTCAGGCGGCCCAGTGCACCGTGGTGCCGTCGAGAATCGCCATCACCGGAGCCTCGTCCGCCTCGAGGAACATGGCCCGATCCAGCGCCGCCCGCTTTTCCTCGCCGAAAATCACCAGGTGCTTCGACAGCGCGCCATTGAGCGCCGAGGCCGTCAGCGTAACCCGGGCCTCCGGCTCGCTTTCGGGACGGGTGACGGCCAAGGCCGGCGCGTCCGGTGCCATGGCCACCTCCATCCCCTCCGCGCCCGCAAACAGCGAGGCCACATGCATGTCCGCCCCCATGCCCGCCAGAAGAACCGAGATCGGCATCTGAGGCGCCAGCATCGCCTCGAGTTCGGGCAGCACCTCCTCGGGCCGTTCAGCCTGCCTGTAGAACGACAGGAACCGGGCCGAGGCCGCGCGATGAACCAGAAGGTGCTCGCGGATCATGCGCGCATTCGAGCGCTCGTGATCCTCCGGCACCCAGCGTTCGTCGGTCGGAAAGACATGAACCCGCGACCAGTCGAGATCGGCGGCGCAAAGCGCGTCGAACACCCCTCTCGGCGTGGTCCCGCCGGGTACCGCGAAGGACGCGCTTTCATGGGTCAGAAGCGTGGATTTCAGTTCGCCGGCCACGAGGTTGGCAAGATCCATGGCCAGAAGGTCGCGATCCGCGTACTCGACGATGTTCATGGGTGTATCCCCCGCCATTTCCGGTTATCCCGTCGCATCAGCTCTTCGGCGTCGCCGGGGCCGGTGCTTCCGCTTTCATAGGGCTTGGGCACGTCGCCCCTCGCCTCCCATCCGGCGATGATCGGGTCGGTCCAGGCCCAGGCGGCCTCGACCTCGTCGCCGCGCATGAATAGTGTCTGGTTCCCCCGCAGCACGTCAACCACCAGTCGTTCATAGGCGTCGGGATGCCGCGCCTGCTGCGGTCCCAGCGCCTCGGCAAAGCTCATGTCCAGCGGCACGTCGATCAGCCGCATCCCGCCCGGCCCCGGCTCCTTGATCGTCACCAGAAGCGTGATCCCCTCATTCGGTTGCAGGCGGATCGACAGCACGTTGGCATGTTCCCCCAGATCGACGCCGAAGATCGAATGCGGCGCCTTCTTGAACATCACGTTGATGACCGACGAGCGCGCCACCAGCCGCTTGCCGGTGCGCAGATAGAACGGCGTGCCCGCCCAGCGCCAGTTGCTGATATGGGTCTTCAGCGCGATGTAGCTTTCGGTCCTGCTGTCGGGGTTGCCGACGGCGGTGCGGTAATCGGGATGCGATTGGCCCTCGGCACCCTCGCGCGCAAGATACTGTCCGCGCACGATGTGATGGGGCGGGACCGGGTCGAGAGCGCGGATGACCTTCAGCTTTTCGTCGCGCACCGCGTCGGCCTCGAACCGGGCCGGCGGCTCCATCGCGATCAGGCACAGAAGCTGCATGATGTGGTTCTGCACCATGTCGCGCATCGCCCCGGCCTTGTCGTAGTATTCGCCGCGCCCCTGCACGCCGACGGTTTCGGCCACCGTGATCTGCACATGGTCCACATACTGGCTGTTCCACAGCGGCTCGAACAGCATGTTGCCGAAGCGGACCGCCATCAGGTTCTGCACCGTCTCCTTGCCCAGGTAGTGATCGATGCGGAAGATCTGCCGTTCCTCGAAATGCGCGGCCAGCGTGGCGTTGAGCGCGCGGGCGCTTTTCAGATCGTGACCGAAGGGCTTTTCGACCACGATTCGGGTTCTGTCGGTGGCCAGGCCATAGCGGTGGATCCGCTCGGCCAGGGGGCCGAACAGGCTGGGGCCCACCGAAAAGAAACAGGCCCGCACCCGGCGGTCGTCATCGAGCCTGGCGGCCAGTTCGCGCCAGCCCCGTTCCCCCCGCGCATCCAGCGGCACATAGTCCAGGGCCGAGAAGAACGCCCGCAGCGCCGCCGCGTCGCAGACATCATCACCGGCCGATTCACGCAGCGCCTCCCGGGCGAAATTGCGGTAGGCCTCGGGCGAAAGATCGGTGCGCGCGGCACCGATGATCCGCGCCCCTTCGGGGAACTGCCCCGCGGCAAAGCGCCGGCACAGCGCGGGAAGGATCTTGTGCCGGGCCAGGTCTCCGGTACCGCCGAAGATCACCAGGTCGAACGGCTCGACGACATGATCCCTTGAAAACATGGTGCAACTCTCCGCTTGCGCCCACCCCGACAGAGGCCGGATCGCGCAGTTTTTCCGCCCTGCCGGCCCCTTGTGATAACGTGGCATCACATTGCTGTCAGCCGCCAAGTGCCGCCTTTAACTTCGTGACCCGCCGAGGCTAGATCAACCGCACACGCGCCCGAAAATGTCACAGGACGGGAAATCGCCGCATGAAAGACGTCGCCCGCACCGGCACCGCGAAATTCCAGGACAGGCAGCTGACGGCAGACGGCCAGCCCCGCGCCCATGTGGCTCTGACCCATCCCGAAACGCTGTGGTTCAACACCGGGACATTGTGCAACGTCACCTGCGTTCACTGCTATATCGACAGCAGCCCCACCAATGACGCGCTGGTCTATCTGACCGAATCCGAAGTCGTGTCCTATCTCGACCAGCTGGAGGAGCGCCGCTGGCCGGTGCGCGAGATCGGCTTCACCGGGGGGGAACCCTTCATGAACCCCGACATCATCGCCATGGCCCGCGCGGCGCTGGAGCGCGGCTACGAGGTGCTGATCCTGACCAACGCCATGCGCCCGATGATGCGGCCGAAGATGCTGCAGGGGCTCGTGGCACTGCAGCGCGACCACGGCGGACGGCTGACCCTGCGGGTATCGCTGGACCACTACAGCGCCGAACGCCATGACGAGGAACGCGGGCAAGGCAGTTTCGCGGAAACGCTCAAGGGCATGCACTGGCTGCGCGACGCCGGCATCCGCATGACCGTGGCCGGGCGCACCCTGTGGGGAGAGGAAGAAGATTCGATGCGCGCGGGCTTTGCCGCGCTCTACACCGCCCACGGCTTTGCCATCGACGCCCACCACCCCGGGCAGACGGTCCTGTTCCCGGAAATGGACGAAGCCGCGGACGTGCCCGAGATCACCACCGCCTGCTGGGGCATCCTGTCGAAATCTCCCGACGAGGTCATGTGCGCCTCGTCCCGCATGGTGGTCCGGCGCAAGGGGGCAGCGGGCCCGGTGGTGCTGTCCTGCACGCTGCTGCCCTATGATCCGCAATTCGAGATGGGGGAAACCCTGGCCGAGGCCGAGGGCGAGGTCTGGCTCAACCACCCCCATTGCGCGCGCTTTTGCGTGCTGGGCGGGGCCAACTGCTCGGCCTGAGCTACCACCGCCCGGTCGCCGCCCGCACCATCAGCGACAGCCGCTTTCCCGCTTCGCTCTGCCCCAGGCGACCTTCGCCCACGCGGGCGGGCGCGCGCCATGCCTGACGCAGCACCGGCCCGGCCTGCCAGCCCGCCAGCAGCGCCGGCGCGGCCGCCCGCGCAACCGCGCGCCGCCGCCTGCGGGCCCGCGCCAGCCGCTCGAGCGCCCGGCCGGCCAGCGCCCGGATCCCGTCATCGGAGGCGTCCGGCAGCGGCGCGCGCCCCCGCGCCACCAGCTCCGGCACCGCCCGCAGCATGTTGGCCACCCCCGAGGCATGAGCAAGATCGCCCACCACCTCGCGTGCCGCCTCGCACGCCTCCTCGCACGCCTCCTCGCACGGGGCCGCGCCCAGAGACCGCGCCGCCAGCCACATCAGCGTGCCCGCGGTGTGATCGATGTAGCGGTCGAATTCGGCCTCGTCGGCAAAGGGATCGCGGTAGATGTCCCAGCGCCGCGCGGCCACGAAACCGTCAAGTTCCCCCGCCATCTCGGGCGTCACCACCGCCGCCAGGGCCGAAGCCACCGGATGGCCGGCCACCGGGCGCCCGGAGGCAATGTCCTCCGCCAGGTTTCGCCACCACTGCAGGCGCATCTCGGCGACCATCGGCTCGGGGCTGGCCCAGGGGGCGCGGGCGACCTCGATGTTGAAGGCGTAAAGCGCGAACAGGACGCTGCGCGCGGCGACCGGCGCGGCCATCGCCGCCATGAAGCGTTCCGGGTCGCCCCGGCGCACCAGCTCGGCGCAGGTGGTCAGGTCGGATTCGGAAATCGCCGCCATGGCCCGTTACCGCCGCGCGGTCACGCCGCCGCCCCCATGTCCCGGACCAGCTTCCAGCGGATCGCATCCGAAAGCGCCTCGAACGAGGCATCGACGATATTGGGGCTGACCCCCACCGTGGCCCATGTCCGCCCGGCCCCGTCCTCGAAATCGATGATGACGCGGGTCACGGCTTCGGTGCCGCCATTGGTGATGCGCACCTTGAAATCGGTCAGCCGGATGTCGTCGATGGCTGCCTGATAGGGGCCCAGATCGGCCTTGAGCGCCTGCCACAGCGCGTTCACCGGCCCGTCATCATGCATGTCCTGGGGGTGTTCGTTCTTGTAGTAGCCGGTGCGCTTGGACCCGTCGCGAAGCGTCACCGTCACCACCGCCTCGGATTCCACCACCACCTTGCCGCGGGCGTTGCGGCGGCGCTCGGAAATCACGCGATAGCGCTCCACGTCGAAGAAGTCCGGCATCAATCCAAGCTCTTCCCGCGCCAGCAGTTCGAAGCTGGCCTGCGCCGTGTCATAGGAATAGCCCGCATCCTCGCGCGCCTTGACCCGATCGAGGATCCGCGCCAGCGCCGGATCGCCCCTGGTGACCTCAAGCCCCGCCTCGGCCAGGCGCCGGCGCAGGTTCGACTGCCCGGCCTGGTTCGACATCGGCACGATGCGGGCATTGCCCACCGTCTCGGGCGGCACATGTTCATAGGTCGAAGGGTTCTTGAGAATGGCGCTGGCATGCAGCCCGGCCTTGTGCGCGAAGGCCGAGGCGCCCACATAGGCCGCCTGTTTCATCGGCACCCGGTTGAGAATGTCGTCCAGCATCCGGCTGATCCGGGTGATCCCGGCCAGCGCCTCGCGGGTGATTCCGGTTTCGAAGCGGCTGGCATAGGGCTCTTTCAGCAGCAGGGTCGGGATCAGCGCGGTCAGGTTGGCATTGCCGCAGCGCTCTCCCAGCCCGTTGAGCGTGCCCTGCACCTGTCGCGCCCCCGCTTCCACCGCCGCCAGCGTGCAGGCCACAGCCATCTCGGTATCATTGTGGCAGTGAATGCCCAGCCGCTCGCCCGGAATGCCGGCGGCGATCACCTCGCCCACGATCCGGGCCACCTCATCGGGCAGGGTGCCGCCATTGGTGTCGCACAGCACCACCCAGCGCGCCCCGGCCTCCAGAGCCGCCCGGCAGGTTTCCAGCGCATAGGCCGGGTTGTCCCGGTAGCCGTCGAAGAAATGTTCGGCATCGAACAGCGCCTCGCGCCCCTGCGCCACCACATGGGCGACCGAGGCGCCGATATTGGCGGTGTTCTCCTCCAGCGTGATCCCCAGCGCGTCCCGCACATGGAAATCATGCGCCTTGCCCACGAGGCACACCGCCGCGGTGCCTGCATTCATCACCGCCGCCAGCACCTCGTCATTGGCCGCCGAGCGCCCCGCGCGCTTGGTCATGCCGAAGGCCACGAGCCGCGCCCGCGTCTCCGGCGCGGCCTCGAAAAAGGTGCTGTCGGTGGGATTGGCGCCGGGCCAGCCGCCCTCGATATAGTCCACCCCCAGCTCATCCAGCGCCTGCGCGATCTGCGCCTTCTCGGCGGTCGAGAACTGCACCCCCTGCGTCTGCTGTCCGTCGCGCAGCGTGGTGTCGTAGATGTAGAGGCGTTCCCTGGTCATGCGAGCACTCCACCGTCCGACCCACCGGCCGTGATGCGCGCATCTCGGCCGGTGGGTCGGACGGTGGAGTGCTCGCATGACCAGGGAACGCCTCTACATCTACGACACCACGC
>JALTNO010000312.1 GCA_027000645.1 Paracoccaceae bacterium
GACATCCACCCCGTGCCATGCCGATGGCCGGCAGGCGTGCGCTACTCGGCCCCTCGCAGGGCCGAGTAGCGCACGCCTGCCGGCCATCGGCATGGCACGGGGTGGATGTCCGGGCCGGCCCCGCCCGTACCCGCGGGATCACATGTGAATAGCCCGCCCCCAGGCGTCCAGCACACTTTCATGCATCATCTCGGACAGGGTGGGATGGGGAAAGACCGTGTGCATCAGCTCTTCCTCGGTGGTTTCCAGGGTCTTGCCAATGACGAAACCCTGAATCATTTCAGTGACTTCCGCCCCGATCATGTGCGCGCCCAGCAATTCCCCCGTCTTCGCGTCGAACACGGTCTTGACCAGACCTTCGGCTTCGCCAAGCGCAATCGCCTTGCCGTTTCCGATGAAGGGGAAACGACCGACGCGCACCTCATGGCCGGCCGCCTTCGCCGCCTCCTCGGTCAGCCCGACGCTTGCCACCTGCGGGTGGCAGTAGGTGCAGCCGGGGATGGTTTCGGGCCGGACCGGGTGAACCTCGCGGCCGGCGACCAGCTCGGCCACCATCACCCCTTCATGACTGGCCTTGTGCGCCAGCCACGGCGGGCCGGCCACGTCGCCGATGGCATAGATCCCCTCGACCCCGGTGCGGCAGTACGCGTCGGTCACCACGTGGGTCCGCTCGACCCGAACGCCAAGCGCCTCAAGCCCCAGCCCCTCGACATTGCCGACGATGCCCACCGCCGAAATCACCGTGTCGAAATCCTGCTTCTCCACCTTGCCGCCGGTCTCGATATGCGCCGTCACCCGGCCCTTGCCGCGGTCAAGCTTCCTGACCATGGATTTTTCCATGATCTTCATGCCCTGTCTCGTGAACGCCTTTTTGGCGAAGGCGCTGATCTCGGCATCTTCCACCGGCAGCACCCGATCGAGCACCTCGACGACCGTCGTCTCGGCCCCCAGGGTGTTGAAGAAGCTCGCGAATTCGATCCCGATGGCGCCCGAGCCGATAACCAGAAGCTTCTTCGGCATCCGCGGCGGTTGCAGGGCGTGGCGGTAGGTCCAGACCAGATCGCCATCGGCCTCCAGCCCCGGCAGTTCCCGCGCCCGGGCGCCGGTGGCGACGATGATGTCCCTCGCCGTCAGCTCCTGTTCGCCCTTGTCGCTTCGCAGCTGCACGCGGCCAGGGGCGGGGATCGTCGCCTCGCCCATGATCACCGTCACCTTTTTCTTCTTCAGCAGGTGGCCGACCCCATTGTTGAGCTGCCTGGCCACCCCCCGCGACCGCTTGACCACCGCATCGAGATCATATCCCACCTGCCCGGCCGACAGGCCGAACTCCCCAGCCCGCTTCATCAGGTGAAAGACCTCGGCCGAGCGCAGCAGCGCCTTGGTCGGGATGCAGCCCCAGTTCAGGCAGATGCCGCCCAGGTTCTCGCGCTCGACCACGGCCGTCGTCAACCCCAGCTGGGCGGCCCGGATCGCGGCCACGTATCCGCCCGGCCCGGCGCCGATGATGATCAGATCGAACGATTGCACAGCCATGTCTCTACCCTCGGCGCAGGTGGTTTCGGAAAACTAGTTTAGTGTTAAACTATCCCTTCCCCCGCTTCAATGACAATCGCCCCCCTTGAGGAGCAGATCGCGTGACAGACCCGATCCTGTACGCCGCCCCTGCGAGGCGATAGAAAACCGGGGCACTGCCGCACGACTCCCCTGCGTGCGGCGCGGACCCGGCCGGAAACTCAAGCCGATGAAAAGGATCGACATGCTCAAGACGCTCAAGGACCTCGTCCTCGCCTTCGTCAACGCCACGCTGATTCTGGTCGTGCTGAGCCTGTTTCTTGCGTGGCGCCTGACGCTGGCGGTGGACGGGATGGTTGGAAATCTGGCCGAAAACCTGACGATCGTCGACCCCTTGCGCGCGGACCTGCAGACCATGACGCGCGAGGTCGCGGCGCTGCGCGACGATCTCGACCGGCTGGCCGGACAGACCGGCGAGATCAGCGACAGGGCGCTGGAGGCCGTGAATGCCAGGCTGGACCAGATGCAGGGCCGGCTGGACCGGGACGGCACGCGGATGGACGAGCTGGCCGCCCTGCCCGGCCGGATCGTCCAGGACGTGATCGAAACGGCGCTGGACACCGCCGCCGAGCGGCTTTCCCGGACCGTCCAGGAGATCCGTCAATGCACGGCCACACCCCCGGACGAAACGTCGTGACCGGGAACAGCCAACGTCGAGCTTCCCCGGCTCAACTCGCCTTCTGCAACTCCCGAACGGTGGTGCCATAGCCGCCTTCGCGCACATACTCGGCCTCGGGCCCGGTGCTCGCGCGGCGCAGAACCTCGTTGCGATAGGGAAAACGCCCGAACCGGCGGATCACCTCGCGATGGGCGCGGGCATGCAGAAGGTTGCCATGACCCGTCTCCGGCATCCGTTCGAACAGCAACCGCACGCAGCGATCCTGGTCGCACAGGTTCTCCGAATGCATCAGGGGCATGTAGAAGAACTGCCGGGCCGGTTCGTCGATGCGCATGTCCCAGCCTCTGCCGATTGCGATCTTGGCCGCGGCCAGCGCCGCGCGGTCCGAGGCAAAGGCCCGCGCCTCGCCCCGGAACATGTTGCGCGGAAACTGGTCCGTCAGGATGATGTAGGCCAGCGTTCCGGCCGGCCAGGTCAGCCACCGTGAAAACCGCCCCTCGCGGGCCTGCTCCCAGGTGGCGAGAAACCGATCCCTCATTCTCCGGTCAAGGTCGTCATCGACGGCATACCAGCCCGCCTGCCCGACCTCGTCCAGCCAGAATTCCAATATCTCCTCCGGTCCGTCCATGACCCCTTCTCCGGTTGCGACCTCTTGCCCCAGGTTAAGAAAGCATATGTACGCCCGGTCTCGAAATGACAGTCACAAATTGCGACGGCTTCGTAACATCGACCGGACCGTGTTCGCCCTGCCTCACCTGCTGCGCTCTTCCGCCTCTTCATCTTGCCCCAAATACTCCGGGGGTGCGGGGGCAGAGCCCCCGCCGGCCATGTCGGCCTCGAGCGCGTATTCCTGCACCAGCTCGACGGCCACGGGCGAGGCGGTGGGATAGACCGGCGCCATGGTGCCGGTATCTTCGACCGGAACCGCCGCGCGCCGGGTCATGCGGTAGAGGCCATAGGCGGTCAGGGCGAACAGCAGCACCGTCATGAACAGGAAATACCCGGCCGGGCCGAACACCGCATCGTCCATCAGCCATCCGGTGATCAGCGGGCCGGCAATCGCGCCCAGCCCGTTGACGAACACCAGCCCGCCCGAAGCCGCCGCCATGTCATTGGGTTCCAGATAGTCGTTGGTATAGGCGATCAACAGGGAATAGAGCGGGTTCGACATCCCTCCCAGCAGAAAGGCGGCGGCCAGGAGCGCCCCGAACTGACCGCCCATCAGCATCCCCGTGACACCGCCCGCCCCGCCCACGGCCGCCACGGCAAGGATCAGCAGGCGCCTGTCCATCCGGTCGGAAAGCCAGCCCAGCGGGTATTGCAGCACCAGCGCGCCCACATAGAAGGTGGCCACGAAAACGGAGAGTTGGGCCAGCGTCAGCCCGGCCTCGGCGCCGTAGACGGCGCTCATGCCGAACTGGGCCGAGAACACGCCGCCCAGCAGGAACATGCCGACAAAGCCGAGCGGAGACACAGCCATGATCTGGCGCAGCGTCATCGGCTTGACCGTCTCGAAGGGCGGCGTCGGGCTGATCGACAGCAGGATCGGCCCGAACGAGACCGATATGATGATCGAGGCGATCACGAAACTCTGGTAGCCGGACGGATCGCCGGTCATCACCAGCGCTTGCGCGGTGACGATGCCCAGAACCTGCACGATCATGTAAAGCGACAGCGCCTTGCCGCGGTTGTCGTTGCTGGCGGCATTGTTGAGCCAGCTTTCGGCGGTCACGTAGACCCCCGAGAAGCAGAACCCGATCGCCACCCGCCCCAGTACCCAGACCGCCGGGTGGGCGACCAGCGGATAAAGCACCATCACCGCCGAGATGAACGAGGCCAGCGCGGCGAAGACCCGAACATGCCCCACCCGGCGGATCATCTCGGGCGCCATGCGCGAGCCGCCCAGAAAGCCCAGGAAATAGGCCGACATCACCACCGACATCTCGAGCGTGGTGAATCCCTCGATCCCGCCCCGCACGCCAAGAAGCGTGACCTGAAGGCCGTTGCCGACCATCAGAAGACCGATGCCGAGCAGGAGCGCCCAGACACTGCTCAGAACCTGCAACATCGGGACTCTCCTTTCCGAACGACCAGGCAAGGCGTTTCCTGACCGATCGGGGCGCCACCCGGCCCGCCCGTCCACGACACCGGGGCGTCGCAAAGCGACCGCCGGGCGGATTTCAGCCGTCCCCGCCCGCAGAGGGGATCAGGAGCGAGGCATCGCCATAGGAAAAGAACCGGTAGCGCGCACGCACCGCGTGATCATAGATCCGCATGATCCGCTCCCGCCCCATCAGCGCCGAAACCAGCATCATCAGGGTCGATTTCGGCAGGTGGAAGTTGGTCATCAGCGCATCGGTCACGCGAAACTCGAAACCGGGATAGATGAAGATGTCGGTCTCGCCCTCCCACGGGGCGATGGCGCCGCCGCGGGCCGCGCTCTCGATCAGGCGCAGCGCGGTGGTCCCCACCGGGATCACCCGTCCGCCCGCCGCCCTGGTGGCGGCGATCTCGGCGGCGGCGGCGGCGCTGACCCGCCCCCATTCGGCATGCATCCGGTGGCGGGTGACATCCTCGACCTTGACCGGCAGGAAGGTGCCCGCCCCCACATGCAGGGTGACATGAGTGAACGTCACGCCATGGGCGCGCAACCGCTCCAGCAGCGCCTTGTCGAAATGCAGCGAGGCAGTGGGGGCCGCCACCGCCCCCGGATTGCGGGCAAACACCGTCTGGTAATCCACGCGGTCGCGCTCGTCCGCTGCCCGCCGCGCGGCGATATAGGGCGGCAGCGGCATCGACCCGGCCCGCGACAGGGTCTTGTCGAAGGCCGCCCCCTCAAGGTTGAAGCGCAGCTCTCCCTGCCCTTCGTCCTTCGCCACCAGTTCGGCCCGCAACCCGGCGGCGAATTCGATTTCCTCGCCGACCCGCACCTTCTTCAACGGCTTGAGCAGCGCGCCCCAGGTGCCGGCCGGACGCGGAGCAAGCAGCGTCACCTCGATCCGTGCTGCGGTTTCCCCCTGCGCCCCGCACCGGCGCCGCAGACCGTTCAGGCGCGCCGGGATCACCCGCGTGTCATTCAGCACCAGCCGGTCGCCCGGATGCAGCCAGTCGGTCAGATCGGCCACGCGCGAATCGGTGATCCGCTCGCCCTCGGCCACCAGCAGCCGCGCCGCCGTGCGCGGCACCGCCGGCCGGGTGGCAACGAGATCCTCGGGCAGATCGAAATCGAAATCGCTCAGCTTCATGGGCGCGTGATAGTCCGCATTCACCCCGGGGGAAACCATCTTCCCACCGCCCCGCTCTTCCTCTTGCCAAAAGTACTCCGGAGGTGCGGGGGCAGCGCGCCCGCCCGGCTTCGGCAATTCCACCGCGCACGAAAAACTAATGTTTTTTCGTCGTGCTCCAGTAGACGTTGTGTTCCCTGCGCAGGGTTTCGTACGACCTGATTCGCTGCCGCGCCGCCTCGCCCCCGCGATCCACGAGCCGGGCCAGCAGCACCTCGAGCACCGCGGCCACGCCGGAAAAACAGCCGAAATGATGCTGGCTGAGGGCCGAGACCACGATCACCACCTCGGGTTTCAGTTCGGGCGCAACGATGTCGGAATCGGACACCAGAACCAGCCGCATTCCACGTTCCTGCGCGAATTCGCAGGCCTCGATCGTTTCTCGCGAATAGGGATTGATCGTGATCGCAAGGATCGCATCGCCGGCGCGGGCCTCGTTCAGGTCATCCATGGCGCTGCCCATGTGGCGGGGAATGAGCTTCAGCGACGGCACCGCCATGCGCCCCACGTAATGAAAATAATAGGCCATGGCATAGCTTGCCCTCACGGCGGTGACATAGACCGACGGTGCCGACAGAAGGATCGAGGCCGCCCGCTCCAGCGCCTGCGGAGAAAGCCGCTCCAGCGACCGCTTCACGATCGACAGGGAATTGAGCGACACCTCGGCCTGGAACCGCCCCGCCTCTCCCTGCCCCCGCAGATCGTCCAGCCAGCGCCCCTGCGCGCCCGGATCGGTCGTTGCAACAAGGGCGTGGCGAAACGGCTCGCGCAGTTCTTCGAACCCGTCGAAACCCAGCTCCGAGGCGATGCGCACCAGGGTATAGGTACTCACCCCCGCCTTGCGCGCGGTCTCCCGGATCGGGTCCAGCCCGAAATCGGCCGGGTTGTCCACGATATACTTGGCCGCCAGCCGCAACCGCGGCGAAAACCGCTCCATCCCCGCCTTCAGCCGGGCAATCGTGCGCGATTTCAATGCCGGATCCATCCCGCCCCCTTCCCGTTTCAACGATCCCGGATCGGCCCGGAACATAACATATGTTCTTTTTGAAATGAATTGCCGTTTGATGTAATTTCTGCCGCAGCAATCGGGATCCCCCGGCGGCCCGATATGGCAGGACGCGGACATGACACGACTCTATTCCCTGATGGTGGCCCCGAACGGCGCCCGACGCGGCAAGGCCGATCACCCGGCGCTGCCGATCACCGTGCCCGAGCTTGCCGCAACCGCCCGCGCCTGCCAGGCCGCAGGCGCCGACGCCATTCACCTGCACGTGCGCGACGACGAGGGGCGGCATTCGCTCGACCCCGGCCGCTATCGCGCGGCGATGGCCGAGATTGCCGAGGCCGCACCGGGCATGGCGGTCCAGGTCACCACCGAATCGGCGGGCCGCTTCGACGTGTCGGCACAACTGGCCTGCCTCGAGGCCCTGCGCCCGGCCCGGGCCAGCGTCGCGCTGCGCGAAATGGCCCGCGATCCGGCACTGGCCGCGCGGCTGTACGCGCTGGCCCGCGAAAGCGGCACCCGGATCCAGCACATCCTGTATTCGCCCGAATGCGTGGCAAGGTTCGAGGACTGGCGCGCGCGCCGCATCATCACCGAGGACCGGCCCGAAGTGCTCTTCGTTCTCGGCAGCTACGACCCGCCGCGGCCGGCGCGGCCGGCGCAGCTGACGCATCTGCGCGCGCTTCTCAGAACCCCCGTGCGCTGGACCGCCTGCGCCTTCGGCCCGGCCGAACGCGCCTGCCTGCTCGAAGCGCTACGCCAGGGCGGGAACGTCCGCATCGGCTTCGAAAACAACCTGCACGGGCCCGACGGCGCCTTGCTGCCGGACAACGCCGCCAGCGTGCGGGCACTGGTCGCGGCGGCGGCAGCCGAGGGCTTCACCCCGCGCGGCCTTGCCCGAACGATCCCCCTGTCGGCCTGATCCGCCCATCCCCGAAAAAGGAACCATCCATGTCCCACGTCTTTCCCCGCCATACCAGGTCACAGCCGCCAATCGCCGTCGGCGGCGAAGGCTGCTACCTGTTTGACGCGCAAGGCAAACGCTATTTTGACGGCTCCGGCGGGGCGGCGGTGTCCTGCCTCGGCCACGGCGACCCCGAAATCATCGCCGCCGTGCAGCGCCAGGTGGAAAAACTGGCCTTCGCCCATACCGGCTTCTTCACCTCGGAACCGGCCGAGGCGCTGGCCGAGCTGCTGATCTCGCAGGCGCCGGGCGAACTCGACCGGGTCTATTTCGTCTCGGGGGGGTCCGAGGCGACCGAAGCCGCGATCAAGCTTGCCCGCCAGTATTTCGTCGAGATCGGCCAGCCCCGGCGACGGCACCTCATCGCCCGCAGGCAAAGCTACCACGGCAACACGCTGGGCGCGCTTTCGGCGGGCGGCAACGAATGGCGGCGCGCCCGCTTCGCTCCGCTGCTGATCGAGGTCAGCCACATCGCGCCCTGCTACGACTATGCCGAGCGGCGCCCGGACGAAACCGCCTTCGACTACGGCCAGCGCGTCGCGCAGGAACTCGAGGACGAAATCCTGCGGCTGGGCCCCGACACGGTGATGGCCTTCATGGCCGAACCCGTCGTCGGCGCAACACTCGGCGCGGTGCCGGCGGTGGAAGGCTATTTCCGCCGCATCCGCGAGATCTGCGACCGCTACGGCGTGCTGCTGATCCTCGACGAGGTGATGTGCGGCATGGGGCGCACCGGGCACCTCTTCGCCTGCGACCATGACGGCGTGGCCCCCGACATCCTGTGCATCGCCAAGGGGCTGGGCGCGGGCTATCAGCCGATCGGGGCGATGCTGTGCTCGAAGACGATCTACCAGGCGATCGAGGCCGGCTCCGGCTTCTTCCAGCACGGGCACACCTATATCGGCCACCCCGTCGCCACCGCCGCCGGGCTGGCGGTGGTGAACGCCCTGCTGGAGCGCAACCTGATCCCGCGCGTGCGCGAGATGGGGGAAAGGCTCGACGCCGCCCTGCGCGAGCGCTTCGGCCAGCATCCCCATGTGGGCGACATCCGCGGAAGGGGGTTGTTTCACGGCATCGAACTGGTCGAGGATCGCGCCGGCAAGACGCCCTTCGCCCCCTCCCGCGGGATTGCCGCGCGCATCAAGGCCGCCGCCTTCGAGGCCGGGCTGATCTGCTACCCCATGGCCGGCACCCGTGACGGGCGCCGGGGCGATCACATCCTCCTTGCGCCCCCCTTCATCATCACCGACGAGCAGGTGGACGAAGTCACCGACAAGCTGGAAACCGCGATTTCGGCCGCGCTCTGACACCGCCGCGCGCCCGGCATCTTTTTCTGGCCGGAAATATCCCGGGGAGCGCGAGGGGCTGGCCCCTCGCCCCCGCGTCAGCGAACCACGTATACCGAGCAGGGCGCGTGTCGCACGATTCGCGAAGCATTCGACCCCAACAGGTAGTCGCGCAACTCCGGCGCGTGCGAGCCGACGACGATCAGGTCGCTGCCTGCCTCCTTCGCCACGCGCAGAACCTCCCTGTAGACCTTGCCGACGGCGACCTCGTGGCGCACCTTTTCGTTGACCGCATCGCCCAGCACCTCGCCCACATGGGCGGCCAGCGCCCGGGCGGTCCGGTCGCGCAACGCGTCCTGGTACCCTTCGGGGAAAAACGAAGAAACCTCGCCGGCGCCGAAATCGGGCACCACCGTCACCACGTCCAGCTGCGCGCCATGATGGCGGGCAAGATCGGCGGCGACGCGAAGCGGCCGGTCGTCCGGCTTCGGCTGGCTCATGTCGATGGCGCACAGGATCGAACGGATCATGCCGTGACCTCCTCTGTCTTGCCGGCGCGGCGGCGTTGCAAAAAGGCGATCCCGCCCAGAAGAAGCAGCGCGGGAATGAACATCAGCTCCTTCGGCAACCCCTCCGAGGGCTCCAGCACGACGACGATCCGCACCGGTTCATCGCCGTAGAAATCGAAATTCTGGAGCTTCTCGAAGAATGGCTTGCCGGGGAACGGCTCTTCGATCTTCAGCACACCGTCCTCTTCGTACACCGTCAGGCCCGGGACGGCGAGACGCTCCTGCCCCGTCGCACCTTCGGCAACATCGAGCGTGTAGTGCGATTCCCGCAATTCCCCGGTGTCGAAATCCGGCCCGCTGATGACCAGCCGCATCTGCGTTCCCGGCTCGGCCCGGCCGACTTCCTCGACGAAGGCTGCGGGCGAAATCTCGCGCCACGGATCCTGCACCATGTTCATGAAGAACCCGGGTCGGAACAGGGCAAAGGCAATCAGGATCAACGCCACGCTCTCCCACATGCGCGAGCGGGTGACGAACCAGCCCATCGTGCCGGCGGTAAACACCAGGATGCCCACGGTCGAGACCAGGAACACGATGATCCCCTGCCACCAGGTCACATCGATCAGGAGCAGGTCGGTGTTGAAGATGAACACGAAAGGCAGGGCGACGGTGCGCAGGCTGTAGAAGAAGGCGATGAAGCCGGTGCGCATCGCATCCCCCCCCGACACCGCCGCCGCGGCGAAACTGGCAAGCCCCACGGGCGGGGTCACATCGGCCATGATGCCGAAATAGAACACGAACAGATGCACCGCGATCAGCGGCACGATCAGGCCGGAATTGGCCCCGAGCTGGACCACCACCCCGGCCATCAGCGAACTGACGACGATGTAGTTTGCCGTGGTCGGCAGCCCCATTCCCAGCACCAGCGACAGCAGCGCGACGAAGAGCAGCATCAGGATCAGGTTGCCCCCCGACAGGAATTCGACCAGGTCGGCCATCACCTGCCCCACCCCGGTCAGCGTCACCGTGCCCACGATCACCCCCGCCGTGGCCGTGGCCAGGCCGATGCCGATCATGTTGCGGGCGCCGTCGATCATTCCCTGAACGAGCTCCTTCACCCCCAGCGCGAAAGCGTTCGCCAGCTCGCTTTCACCCCGGAAGGCCGCCTTGATCGGCCGCTGGGTGAGCAGGATCGCGAACAGCAGGAAGGTGGCCCAGAAGGCCGACAGGCCGGGGGATTTCTGCTCGATCATCAGGAAATAGACCAGCACGACGATCGGGAGCAGATAGTAGAGCCCGCTCTTGTAGATGCGCGCCACGTCGGGCAGTTCGACCACTTCCGCGTTCGGGTCGTCCGGCTCCAGGTCCGGCTCCTGCGCGGCCACCCACAGAAGGCCCACATAGGCCAGGAAGGTCAGTGCCGCGAGAATCCAGCCGCTGCCCTCGGGCACCATCGCCACGATCCAGCGCACCGGGTATTGCACGCCATAGCTGAACCCGGCGAAGGCGGCGAAGAACAGGGCCATGCCGGCGACGGTCCGGCCGATGTTCACGACCTTGCCGCCCAGCGTCGGCAGGTTCTGCTTCACCGCCTCCAGATGCACGATATAGACCAGCGCGATATACGAGATGACCGCCGGCAGAAAGGCATGCTTGATGACCTGCACGTAGGATATGCCCACATATTCGACCATCAGGAACGCCGCCGCGCCCATGACCGGGGGCATGATCTGGCCGTTGACGGAACTGGCCACCTCGACCGCCCCGGCCTTTTCGCTGGAAAAGCCCACGCGTTTCATCAGCGGGATGGTAAAGGTGCCGGTGGTGACCACGTTGGCGATCGACGACCCCGAGATCAGCCCGGTCGCAGCCGATCCGACCACCGCCGCCTTCGCCGGCCCGCCGCGCAACGCCCCGAGCGCGCCGAAGGCCATCTTGATGAAATAGTTGCCGGCGCCGGCCTTCTCCAGCAGCGCGCCGAACAGCACGAACAGGAACACGAACTTGGTGGACACACCCAGGGCAATGCCGAACACGCCTTCGGAGGTGATCCACATGTGGCTCATCGCCTTCTTCAGCGAAGCCCCCTTCCAGCGGATCACGTCGGGCACCCAGGTGGACGAGCCGAAAAAGACGTAGAGAAGAAAGATCGTCGCGATGATCGCCATTGCCGGGCCGAGCGCGCGGCGCGCGGCCTCGAACAGCAGCACGAGCCCCAGCAGCGCCACCCACTTGTCGGTGTCATCGGCCAGCCCGCCCGAGTTCACCAGCTTCTGGTAGAAGAAATAGCCGTAAAGCGCGATGAACGCCCCCGCCAGCGCCATGATCCAGTCCTGCACCGGGATCCGGTCGCGCGGGCTGGACGCAAGCGCCGGGTAGGCCATGAAGGCCAGGAACACAGCGAACGCAAGGTGGATCTGGCGGGAATTGTTGATCACGTCGCCCGGCAGCACGGTATTGGCCACCGGCGAGGCCAGGAGGACCTGAAACAGCGACCACAGGAAAGCCACGGCCGCCAGCATCGTGCCGACCGCGCCCGCGGGGCTGCGCGCCCCGGCATCGGTTGCGGCCACCAGTTCCTGAAGTTCCTCTTCGGTCAGTTGGCGACCGGTGCTTGGGTTTTCCGTCATCCCTCGGGCTCCCTCGGCCGGCGTTCGCGCGCCGCCGGATTGTTCAGGCATCCGGGGATCGGGCGCATTCCCCGGTCAACACTGGATCGGGCGCGGCCGCATGCGGCCGCGCCCCTCCCTGTCAGGTCGATTCGGGCCGATTACTTGATCCAGCCGCGCTCCTTGTAGTACTTCACCGCGCCCGGATGCAGCGGAGCGGACAGGCCGTCCCTGATCATTTCCTCTTCCTTGAGGTTGGCGAATGCCGGGTGCAGTTTCCTGAAGTCGTCGAAGCTGTCGAAGACCGACTTGACCAGCCAATAGACGGCATCCTCGCTCACCTTGTCCGACGTCACCAGCGTGGCGCCCACACCGAAGGTCTTCACGTCATCGGGGTTGCCGCGATACATCCCGCCGGGGATCGTGG
>JALTNO010000313.1 GCA_027000645.1 Paracoccaceae bacterium
CCACCACTCTCGCCGTCACGGAGGCCACGCCATGACCACCCCCAATCTCGCCCTTCCACTGCTTGCCGCCGCCCAGGCCCAGAAGCATGTCACCGTCAACGAGGCGCTCTCCCGCCTCGACGGCCTCGTGCAGATCTCGGTGAAGAACCGCAACCTGACCGCGCCCCCGGCCAGTCCCGTCGAGGGAGATCGCTACATCGTGGCGGCAGGGGCCACCGGCGCATGGGCCGGCTGGGACGGCGAGGTCGTGCTGTTCTCCGGCGGGGCCTGGTTGCGGCTGGCACCGCAGGAGGGCTGGCGGGTCTGGATCGAGGACGAGGGGGTGCTGGTCGTGCGCACGGGTGGGGCGTGGCTGACGCTCGATGCGGTCCTGAACCTGCTGGTGCGCGGCCCGGCCGTCGAGGTAGTCCGGGGACCGAATGGATCATCCATCGGGCTGCATGTGGATGAAGAGCTGCTCTCGGGGCTCTCCGGCGCCTCGGTCACCTCGACCATCGCCATTCCCGACCGGGCCATCGTGCTGGCGGTCTCGACCCGCACGGTGACGGCCGTCACCGGCGCGACTAGCTACGACTGTGGCATCGCCGGCGAGCCTGCCAAGTTTGGTGGCAGCCTCGGTGTGGCGGCCGGCAGCACCAATGTCGGGGTGATCGGGCCGCAGGCCTTCTATGCGCCGACGCCGATCGTGCTCACCGCAAACGGCGGGAACTTCACCGGAGGGGGTGTCCGCATTGCCATCCAGTAACTGCTGCCGACCACGCCGGCCGCCTGATTCCATACCACCACAAGGAAACGACCATGACACCGCCGCACAAGGATGCGGGATTCGTCCGCATGCCCGAAGAGGACTTCGAGGCCATTCTGGCCCGTGCCGCCGAAAAGGGCGCCCGCAAGGCCCTCGCCGATGTCGGCCTCGAGGGGCCCGAAGCCGCCATCGACATCCGCGACCTGCGCACGCTGCTGGCATCCCTGCGCATGGCCCGCCGCACCGCCTGGCAGACCGCCGTGCGGCTCGTCACCACCGGCCTGCTGCTGGCGCTGATCGCAGGGGTGGCGGTGAAAAGGTGGCAGGATCGCTTGCGGGGACAAGGCACCTAACGGATGCGCTTGCCTTCCACGTCGAAGCGGAACACCGACTCGGGGGAGAAACAAAGCCGCACGGTGGAGCCGACTTCGTAATCGTGCTGGCCGAACAGGCGGACCGTCAACAATTTGTCATTCACATGCACGTAGACATTGGTATCGGCGCCCAGATGCTCCAGATGGCTTATCTCGCCGGCGATCGGCCCGTCGTCCCCCAGCGAGATTGCCTCCGGACGCAGGCCGATGGTCTTGACTTCGGGAGGCATGTCAAGAAGTCGGGCATCGAGGAAGTTCATTGCCGGGCTGCCGATGAAACCTGCCACGAAGATGTTGTCGGGGTCGTTATACAGCTCCATCGGGCTGCCGACCTGCTCCACGTTGCCGCCCTGCAGCACCACGATCCTGTCGGCCAGCGTCATCGCCTCCACCTGGTCGTGAGTGACGTAAATGATGGTGGTGCCAAGCCGACGGTGCAGGCCGGCAATCTCGATGCGGGTATTCACGCGCAGCGCAGCATCGAGATTTGACAGAGGCTCGTCGAAAAGAAACAGCTTGGGGTCGCGCACGATGGCGCGGCCGATGGCCACGCGCTGGCGCTGGCCGCCCGAAAGCTCGGCCGGGCGGCGCTGCAGGTAGGGCTCCAGTTCCAGCATCCCGGCGGCCATCTTGACCCGCTCCGCAATCACGCTGGCGCTTTCGCCGGCTTGTTTAAGCCCCAGGCTCATGTTTTTCGCCACCGTCAGATGGGGATAGAGCGCATAGGTCTGGAACACCATGGCGATGCCCCGTTTCGAAGGCGGCAGATGGTTCACCCGCTCGCCGCCGATGATCACATCGCCCGAAGTGGCGTTCTCCAGCCCGGCGATGATGCGCAGGAGCGTGGACTTGCCGCAGCCCGAGGGCCCTACGAAGATCACGAACTCGCCCTCTTCGACCTCAAGGTTGATGTCGTGAAGCACTTCAACCTGTCCGAAGGACTTGCGGATGTTTTTCAGGGTCAGGGATCCCATTCAAGCGTCCTCTTGCAATGAAATGGCCCGGCCGGTGCGAATACTTTCATCCGCGGCCAGACAGACGGAAAGCGAGGCCAGCGCATCGGCCATGTGGCGGCTCAGGTCACGGTCGTTGGCAATAGCGTCGGCGACTAGGGCTGCCTCGGCATCACACAGCGCCTGGTGGCCGGGTTCATCGGGCAGGTCGATCAGCCGGTCGCCGCCCTCCACCCGGTGCACCCGCAGCGTGCCGACCCTGGTGTGGCTGTCGATCTCGGCCGAGCCGCCCTGCTCGGCGGCGACGATGGAAACCGCGCCCGTGGGAGAGATCACGTCCTTCACGAAGTAGGCGGTCTCGGAGATCATCGGCCCCCAGCCGGCTTCGTACCAGCCGATCGAGCCGTCCCCGAACAGAACCTGGAAATGGCCGTAGTTGTACATGTCCGGCGAGATTTCGTCCGACAGCCGAAGGCCCATGCCACGGACCTGCACAGGCGCGGCATCGGTGATCTGACACATGACATCGACGTAATGCACGCCGCAATCTACGATCGGCGATGTCGAGCGCATCAGGTTCTTGTGCACTTCCCATTCGGCCCCGGTGCTTTGCTGGTTCAGGTTGAGGCGGAAAACGTAAGGGCCGCCAAGCGCGCGCGCCTCTTCGATCAGGCGTTTCCAGCTTGGGTGCACCCGCAGGATATAGCCCACAACCAGCTTGCGCCCGGTTTCCCTTGCGCTCGCCACCACCCGGCGCGCGTCTTCGATGGTTGCGGCCAGAGGCTTTTCCACGAACACGTGCGCACCGGCTTTCATGGCTGCAATGGCATATTCGGCATGGCTGTCGGTATAGGTGGCTACACAGACGAGATCGGGTTTCAGCGTATTCAGCGCGGCGTGGAAATCGGTGTGAACCGGATAGGCGCGCAGTTGCACCGGCAGGGCGGGCGGGGTGCGGTTGACCAGCCCGATGATCTCGAAGGCATCGCTGGCATGATAGGCCAATGCATGGCTGCAGCCCATGTTGCCCAGACCGGTCACCATCACCCGGATCGGCGTGTTCATTTCACCGCCCCCGAGGTGATGCCGCGGATCAACTGCTTGGAGAAGATCACATAGAGGATCATCACCGGCAGGATCGCCAGGGAAAGCCCTGAAAGCACGGCATTCCAGTCCGTCACGAACTGGCCGATGAAGACCTGGCTGCCCAGGGTCAGCGTCTTCGTATCCTCGCCGGGAGCGAGGATCAGCGGAAACCACAGATCGTTCCAGATCGGGATCATGTTGAACACCGCCACGGTGGCCAGCGCCGGGCGTACCAGCGGCAGCACCAGCTGGAAGAAGATGCGGTATTCAGACAATCCGTCGATGCGTCCGGCATCCTTCAGGTCGGCTGAGACCTGGCGCATGAACTCCGAGAGGATGAACACCGAGAGCGGCAGGCCGGAGGCGGTATAGACCAGGATCAGTGCGGTCAGCGTGTTCACCAGGCCCGCTGCCACCATGAACTGCAGGATTGCCACCGTGCCCAGACGGATCGGGATCATGATGCCGATGGCCAGATACAGCCCCATCAACGTGTTACCGCGAAACCGGTATTCGGAAAGCGCGAAGGCGGCCATGGCTCCGAACAGCAGGATGAAGAACAGCGAGCCCACGGTGACGATCAGCGAGTTCTGGAAATAGCCGAAATAATCGCCCTGTTTCAGCACGGTTTCGTACCCCACCAGCGAGAAGGTCTCGCTGTTTGGCAGGGCGAGCGGTTCGCGGAAGATCGCTTTTCGGGTCTTGAAGCTGTTGACGAGGATCACCACCACCGGAAACAGCGCGATGATCGTGTAGGCGATCAGCGCCGTATGGGCCAGGGTGAGATTGAGCCAGTTGTGCTTCACACGCTGCATCGCGCCCCCCCTAGAACTGGTAGCGACGCATCCGCGTCTGGATGAAGAACAGGTAGATCGTGACTCCGGCCAGGATGATCAGGAACATCATCATCGCAATGGTCGCCCCCATGTTCGGGTCTCCGGGCTGGGTCTGGTGGCCGAAGAAGGTGCGAAACAGGAAGGTCCCCATCACTTCGGTGGAAAAGTTCGGTGCCGCCATGGCGCCCTCGATGGTATAGACCAGATCGAAGGCGTTGAAATTCCCGACGAAGGTCAGGATCGAGATGATCCCGATCGAGGGCAGGATCAGAGGCAGCTTGATCTTCCAGAAAGCGGCCATGCCGGTGATGCCGTCGATCTCGCCAGCCTCGAGGATTTCGTCGGGGATCGACAGGAGCGCGGCGTAGATCAGCATCATCGGGATGCCCACGAACTGCCAGACGCTGATTAGGGCAATGGTGGTCAGCGCGTATTCCTCCTTGCCGAGCCAGGGCTGGAAGAGGTGCCTCAGCCCGACCATGTCCAACAGCCCCGGCGCGATTCCCCACAGCGGCGACAGGATCAGCTTCCAGGCGAAACCGACGATAACGAAGGACAGGATGGTGGGGATGAAGATCGCAGTGCGGTAGAAGGCCTTGAAGCGCAGCGCCGGCACGGAAAGCATCGCCGCGATCGCGATGCCGATCGGGTTTTGCACCGCCATGTGGATGAAGAAGAACCAGGTGTTGTTCTTCAGCGCCCGCCAGAAGCTTTCCGACCAGTTTGGATCTCCGAACAGGGTGGCGAAATTGTCGAAGCCCACGAACACCTGCCGGTTGTCCACCGCCTCGTAGAGCGAAAGCTTCAACGTGCCGAACAGCGGCAGGATCATCAGCGCGGTATAGACCAGCACTGCGGGGGCCAGAAAAACGGCAATGTGCCAGCGGCGTCTGGGGCGTTGCTCGGCGCTCATGTCGTTCTCCCTGCTGCTGGCCGGGCCGCTTCTTCCGGCGGCCCGGCCCCTTGTCTTCAGGTCACTGTGCCGGCGGGGTGTACCAGCTGTCCAGCGCGTCCTGCATGTACTGGCCGGCCTCTTCCGGGGTCATGGTCCCGCGGATCACGTTGGCCGAGGTCACCCAATACTCCGTGTGCAGGTTCGGCGTGCCGCGTCCGAGGATCTGGGCGAAGGGGCGGATCGTGGAGCTGCAGCTCTCGCGCCAGCTCATCATTTCCTGTGCCAGCGGGTCTTCCAGCGTCACAGGGTTGTTCGACAGCGAGAAGAACCCCGGAAGCGCATTGGAATAGAGATTGGCGAATTCGGCCGAACCCACCCATGAGAGGAAGGTGCGTGCCGCCTCCTGGTTGGGGCTGGCCGGATTCAGGCCCATGGCGATGTCGACGTGGTCGGAGATGTAGCACTCTCCGCCCGGAAGAACCGGCGGCGGGAAGGCACCCATCTCGAAATCCGCCTGGGCATTGAACCCCGAGATTTCCCAGCTTCCGGCGGGATAGATCGCCGCGCGGCCCAGCGTGAACAGGTTCTGGCTGTCCGGATAGGACTGGGCTTCGAAGCCGTCGCCCATGTACTGCCCCCAGCGGGCCAATTCGCGGTAGGGTTCGACCCATTCCGGATCGGTCAGCTTGGATTTTCCGGCGATCAGCGCCTTGCGGCCCTCTTCGCCCTTCCAGTACTTGCTGCCGATATTGGCATATCCCATGGTCGCCGCCTCCCATTCGTCGGCGGTGCCCATGGCCAGCGGGATATAGGTGCCATCTTCCTTGATCTTGTCGAGCAGAGCGTAGAATTCGTCCGTCGTCTTCGGCTCTTCCAGCCCCAGTTCGGCGAAGGCGTCCTTGTTGTAGATGAAACCGTGAATCACCGACGCCATCGGAATGCAGTAGGTGGCGGAGCCGTCATCGGTGGACCAGCCCGATTTGGCCACGGGACCGAAGTTGTCGAGCACTTCCATGTCGCTGAGATCCGCCAGATAGCCCTTCTCGAACATCTGCAAGGAGCCGTCGAAGGGGCGGCAGGTGATCAGATCCCCCGCCGTGCCGGCCTCGAGCTTGGCATTGAGGGCCGAGTTGTACTGCGCCGGGGCGGTGGGGGCGAACACCACCTTGATACCGGGGTTCTTGGCCTCGAAGGCGGGAATGATCTTGTCCTGCCAGATGGTCAGGTCGTCGTTGCGCCAGCTCTCGATGGTCAGCGTCACCTCCTGTGCCGCCGCAGCGCCGCCCAGAACGGTTGCCGCCAGCATGATGCCGACAATATTCCTTGGTCTCATCTGTCTTCTCCCAATTGGTGCGTTGATACGCGGTTGCCGGGGTTTACCCCGTGTTCAGAGCGGCAAGAGCAGAACGAAGGTTCTGATCCGCCGCCTCCAGGTACTGTCTTGCCTGCGCGAGGTCTTTCGCCCCGCTTCTGATGAGAACGGCCTCCTTCACGTGCCAGCCTGCCGCTTCCAGCGCCTCCCTGGCCGCGGCGGGTTGGCAGCCGGTAATTTCGCAGACGATACCTTCGGCCCGCCCGCGCAGCTTGATGTTGCCTGCGACCACATTGACCATCAGCCCGTCCATCACATGCCCCAGGCGGATACCCATGAGAGTGGACATCAGGTTGAGGGCGACCTTCTGAGCCGTGCCCGCGCCGAGGCGGGTGGAGCCAGCGACAACCTCGGGCGGGGTTGGCAGCAGGATGGGAATATCCGCCTCGAGCAGACGGGTGCCCGGGTTGTTGGCGATGCCGATGGTGGTGGCGCCGCGCGCGCGCGCGATCTGCATGATGGTGACGGCATAGATGGTGTTGCCACTGGCCGCGAGGCAGATCACGCAATCCTCCGGGTCGATTGCCTCGGCATCGCGCGCCGCCGCTTCGGCATCGTCCTCGGCGCCTTCCTTGGGGGTGGTGATGTTCGTGAAACCGCCGGCGCGCAGGATGCGGATGCGATCCACCGGGATGCCGAATGTCGGGGGGATCTCCAGCCCGTCGGCCAGTGCCTGCAGCCCGGAACTGCCGGCCGCGCCATAGACAAGGTGGCCACCCCGCCCGAGGGCCCGGGCCATCGCATCGGCGCCCTTTTCAAGGGCGGGCAGGGCCGGGCGCACCGCCTGCACGGCCTCCAGCTGCGCGTCCAGGAGGATCGAGAGAATCCGGGCATCCTCCCGGGTGTCAAGGCCGCGGGCTTGCGGATGCATCTGTTCGGTTCGCGGGCGCGGTGGCGCGGCGTCGGGCATTTCGGCCTCCGGATATCTGTAATGCACATATAACACCAATATAATACCTCATGTCCAGTTCAATTTGCGCCCCCATTGGTGTGCTCGTGTAGTATAGACCGTAACATATTGAATAAACGTAATGAAATTGGCAGAACCGGGAAAATTGCATCAAGGGCGAGAAAAAGCTTTTTCCCCGAGGTGTGGTATTATATAGGTATCATATGGTGCAGAATTCAGAATATATCATTGCTGTGGACGGCGGTGGCACCGGCTGTCGGGTGCGGCTGGCGGAGCGGTCCGGGCGCGAGCTTGCATCGGCGGTGGGAGGGCCGGCCAATGTCAGCACCGATTTCGATGCCGCCCGGGAAAGCGTCCTCGCTGCCATCTCTCAGGCCTACCGCGCGGCCGGGCTGGCGCCCGAACGCCGCCGTCATGACATCGCCTGGCTCGGGCTGGCCGGCGCCGGTGTCGGCGATCTTGCCCGGCGCATGGAACAGGCGCTCGGCTTTGCGCGCATCCGGGTGACGACCGATTGCGTCACTGCGGTCGAGGGGGCGCTGGGGTGTGGCGAAGGCGCCGTCGCACTGCTCGGGACCGGCTCGTTTTTTGTGCGCCGTCAGGGCGGGCGCGACCAGCGCATCGGCGGTTGGGGCTATCAGTTGGGGGACGAGGCCGGCGGCGCCTGGCTTGGCCGCGAGCTGCTGCGCAGCGTGCTGCACGCCTTCGACGGGCTATGCGAACATAGTGCGCTCAGCCGGGAGATCCTGGCCGAGCATGGCAATTCTCCGGGCGAGATCGTCCGCTTTGCCCAGCATGCCCGGCCCGGCGAGATTGCCCGCCTCGCGCCGCGTATCGCAGCCGCCCGGTCGCAGGGCGATCCGTTGGCGCAACGGATCATGACCCGTGCAGTGGGGCTGATCTGCGACCGGCTCGAAGTGCTGGGGGCACAGGATGCGGGCGCACTCTATCTTCTTGGCGGCCTTGCTCCGGTCTATGCGCCGCTCCTGCCCGAGCCCTTGCGCCGCCTGCTGCGCCCCCCTCGGGGAAGCGCGCTGGACGGTGCCGTGGCGCTTGCCATCCGCCACCTTGCAGAAGGAAAGAAGGAGGCCGGTCATGAACGTGCCTGAAATCCTTGATCCTGAAAAATGGCTCGTGCCCCATGGCGGGCCGCGTTACGTGCAACTGCACCGGCGGCTGAAACATGCAATCGAGAGCGGCAAGCTGGCGCCCGGCACGCCGCTGCCGCCCGAACGCGAGATTGCCGAGATGACGACGCTTTCGCGGGTTACGGTCCGCAAGGCGATCCAGCCGCTGGTCGAAGCCGGGCTGGTGATGCAGCGCCGGGGGTCGGGCACCATCGTGGCACCCCGTGTGCCCCGGGTCGAGCAATCGCTCTCGATTCTCACCTCGTTCACCGAAGACATGGCCCGGCGCGGGCTGAATGCCAGTTCTGTCTGGCTGGAGCGCGGCGTGTTCCTGCCTTCGCCGGAAGAGATGGTGACGCTCGGCCTGTCGGCCGATGCGTCGGTGGCCCGGCTCGGCCGGTTGCGGCTGGCCGGCGAAGATCCGATGGCGATTGAGCGCGCATCGCTGCCCCTCGACATCCTGCCCAACCCGCTGGCGGTCGAAACGTCGCTTTACGAGGTGCTGGAGCGCGATGGGAACCGTCCGGTGCGGGCGCTGCAGAGGATCTCGGCAATAAATCTTTCGGAGGAGGACGCAGAGCTGCTTGGCGTCACCCCGGGGGCCGCGGGACTGCGCATCGAGCGCACCTCCTACCTGCCGGGCGGGCGGGTGGTGGAATTCACCCGCTCGGTCTACCGCGGCGATGCCTATGATTTCGTGGCCGAACTGCGCCTGGCTGAAGAATGAACGGAGGAAAGGAACAGATGCACCGGCCTGCCACCCGGATGAGACGCGAGATCGACGAGATCCCCGATGCAGTCGAGCGTCTGCTGGCGGCGGGGCGCGGGCCACGGCGTGCGGCGGCCGAAGAACTGCGCGAGCTGGACCCGGCGGTGGTGGTCACGGTGGCGCGCGGCTCCTCGGATCATGTCTGTACCGGGCTGAAATATGCCTGCGAGTTGGCACTCGGCCTGCCGGTGGCCTCGCTGGGCCCTTCTCTGGCCTCGATCTACGGGGCCCGGCTGCGGCTGGACGGCAGCATCTGCCTGAGCGTGTCGCAATCCGGGCAAAGCCCGGATATCGTTGCAATGACCCGGACGGCGGTGCGCGACGGCGCACAGGCCATCGCGATCACGAACGATCCCGCCTCGCCCCTGGCGCGGACGGCGCACCGGGTGCTCGACATCTTCGCCGGACCCGAGCGCAGTGTCGCCGCAACCAAGACCTTCGTAACCTCGGCGGTGGCGGGGCTTGCGTTGCTGGCCGAGTGGGGACGTGACGAGGCGCTGCTTGCAGCGCTTCACGCGCTGCCCTCCCGCCTTGCGGCGGCGGCGGCGCTTGACTGGCCGGAATTGCGCGAAAGCATCGGGGGCGACGGCTCGCTGTTCACCATCGGCCGCGGACCGGCCTGGGCCATCGCCAGCGAGGCGGCGCTGAAGTTCAAGGAAACCTGCCAGTTGCACGCGGAAAGCTATTCCTCGGCCGAAATTCTGCACGGGCCGGTGTCGATCGTGGACGAGGGCTTTCCGGTGCTCGCCTTCGCGGCGGGTGATGCGGCCGAGGCGGGTCTGGCCGAGGTGGCCGGAGAGATCGCGGCAATGGGGGCGCAGGTGTTCCTGACTTCGGAATTGAACACCGCGGCAAGGCGGCTGGAACACGTGCGCACCGGCCACCCGCTCACCGATCCCCTCTCGCTGATCGTATCCTTCTACGCCATGGTCGAGCGGCTGGCGCGAAGGCGGGGCGGCGACCCGGACGTGCCGCGCCATCTGCGCAAGGTCACCCGGACACTATGAGCGGGCAGTGCAAAGCATATGCGGGTGCGGCCATCTTCGACGGGCACAGGCTGCTTGCGGGTCATGCGCTGGTGCTGGAGGGGGCGCGCGTGCGGGCCCTGCTGCCGGAAAGCGAGATCCCTCCGGGGACCGAGACCATCCGCCTGGCGGGCGGGTTTCTTGCGCCTGGATTCGTCGATCTGCAGGTCAACGGCGGCGGCGGGGTGATGTTCAACGAGGCCCCCGAACCGGCAACCTTGCGAACGATTGCCGAGGCCCATACCAGGCTCGGCACCACGGCTCTGCTGGCGACTCTGATCACCGATACCCCCGAGCGCACCCGCGCGGCGGTGTCGGCGGTGGCCGAGGCGGTGGCTCAGGGGGTGAAGGGCATCGCCGGGCTGCATCTCGAGGGGCCGCACCTGTCGCTGGAACGCAAGGGGGCGCATGATGCGGCGCTGATCCGCCCGATGGACGCTTCCGACCTGGAGATGCTGCTGGATGCGGCTCGCCGCCTGCCGGCGCTGATGGTCACGCTGGCGCCGGAAAGCGCCACGCCGGCGCAGGTGCGTGCGCTGGCCGGGGCGGGGGCGGTTGTCTCGCTCGGCCACTCCGATGCCGGCTTCGAGACCTGCATGGCCTATGCCGCGGCCGGGGCGCGCTGCGTGACCCATCTGTTCAATGCCATGAGCCAACTGAGAAACCGTGCGCCGGGGTTGGTCGGGGCGGCGCTGCAGTCGGGCGGACTGTCGGCGGGGGTGATCGCCGACGGCATCCATGTGCATCCTGATGCCATCGCCCTTGCCCTGCGGGCCAAGCGCGGCCCCGGTGGTCTGTTCCTGGTGACCGACGCCATGGCCACTGCCGCCACCGCCCTGGACGGTTTCGAGATCAACGGCCGCCGGGTATGCCGGCGCGACGGGCGCCTGACCCTGCCCGACGGCACGCTTGCCGGGGCCGATCTGGAAATGGCTGGCGCGCTGCGCCTCATGGTGAACGACCTCGGCCTCGCCCCCGAAGTTGCGCTGACCATGGCCACCTCTCGCCCGGCCGGCGTGGCCGGCCTGAGCCGCCATCACGGCACCCTGTACCCCGGCGCCAGAGCCGATTTCGTTCACCTCGACGACAAGCTGAACCTGCGGGCCGTCTGGCGGAGCGGCGAGGCGGTGTGAGGTTGCCCGGCAAAATGCCGAGGGCGCGGCGAGTGACAGGCCTTCTCTTTGTTTTCGATGGGAGGAAGGGGCTTGTTTGCCTAGGTTGATGTTTTCCCTCCTCGGGGTCTGGTTCAGACCTTCCAGAAGCAGAAGACACCCCAGGCAATGGACAGAGCCAGTGCTCCCCATATGGGGGTGCCGAAAAGTCCTATCCAGGCCAGAAAGATATAGGCCGACCCCAGCAACCAGATGAAGAGACGGTCACCGCGGGTGGTGCGCAAGCCCAATATGCCGTCGCGCGGAGCGCCGCCCGGATGCAGCCACTCGAGAAAGCCCATGAAGGCGATAGATCCGAAAATGAAGATGAAGAAGGCAAGGGTGGCTGGCGTCCATGCCATCCAGAATCCGGGCCATAGAGGATCGGTCCAGGAGAAGCCATCTTCCGCGTTTTGGGCATGGGCCATCGTTGGCGCGATGAAAAGGGCAATCGGTGCTGAACGGCGCATCAGACCCTCCCTAGGGCAAAGCCCTTGGCAATGTAGTTGCGGACGAAATAGATGACCACGGCGCCGGGCACGATGGTCAGCACGCCGGCTGCTGCCAGCAGGCCCAGTTCGTAACCTGCTGAAGACGCCGTCTTGGTCATCGTGGCGGCGATAGGCTTTGCTTCGACGGCGGTCAGTGTCTTGGCCAGCAGAAGCTCCACCCAGGAGAACATGAACAGGAAGAAGGCAGTAACGCCGATGCCGGCCTTGATGGTCGGCATGAAGATGCGCAGGAAGAAGGAGGGAAACGAGTAGCCGTCGACATAGGCTGTTTCATCCAGTTCCTTGGGCACTCCTGACATGAAACCTTCGAGTATCCAGACCGCAAGCGGGATGTTGAAGAGCGTATGAGCCAGCGCCACCGCAAGATAGGTATCGAACAGGCCTACGGCAGAATAGAGTTGGAAGAACGGCAGTGCAAAGACGGCCGCAGGAGCCATGCGGTTGGTCAGCAGCCAGAAGAAGAGGTGCTTGTCCCCGAGGAAGCTGAAACGCGAGAAGGCATAGGCAGCCGGCAGGG
>JALTNO010000314.1 GCA_027000645.1 Paracoccaceae bacterium
AGATCGAAATCCGCCGGGTCCGGCTGCAGGACGAACAGGATGCCGGCAAAGCCGATCCCCACCGCCATGATCCGCCACGGCCCGACGGGTTGGCGCATGAACAGGGCGGTGATCAGAAGGATGAAGATGGGCGAGGTAAACAGCCCCGCCAGTGCCTGCGCGATCGGCATGATCGCCAGCGCGCTGAAATAGAACATCATCGACAGCGCGACGAGCAGGCTGCGCGCGGCCACCGCCCACCACCTTCGCGGCCGCAGCCCGCCCAGCCCCGTCAACGACAGCGCCGCCACCAGGGGCAGTGCCAGAACTGCCCTGGTGAAATGGAACTGCCACAGGCCGATCTGATCCGCGATGCGTGGAATCAGGTTGTCGATGACGCCGATGATCGCCATGGCGCAAACCATGAGGACGGCCGCCTTCAGCGTGGTTCTGTCGATCGCGGAATTCATGCCCTTCCCATTGCTGCATCATCGGCGCAATATCTGCTTCCGTTGCGACATGCACGATGATTCAGGGGAGGAAATCAATGGGCTGGATGGCCGACGAAACCGGGCTTGAGAAATGCGCGGCAAATCATGTGCCGCTGACGCCGCTGTCGTTCCTGAAACGGGCCGCCTGCGTTTTCCCGAAGGATCCGGCGGTCGTTTATGGCGACCACCGCAAGAGCTACGCGGAATATCACCAACGCTGCACCCGGCTGGCTTCGGCGCTGGCCGGCATGGGGGTGAAACCGGGCGAGGTGGTGGCGACGATCCTGCCCAACGTGCCCGCTCAGGCCGAGGCCCATTTCGGCGTGCCCGCCTGCGGGGCGGTGCTCAACACCATCAATATCCGGCTCGACCGCGACACGGTGTCCTACATCTTCAGCCATGGCGGGGCGAAGGTGGTACTGGTCGATACCCAGTTCCTGCCGCTGGCCGAAGCCGCCATCGCCGACATGGAAGGCGAAGGCCCGCGCATCGTCGAGGTGCCCGACCCGGCCGCGGGTTTCCCCGCCAGCGGCAAGTTTCCCTGCTACGAGGACATCCTTGCCGACGCTGATCCCGATTTCGACTGGATCATGCCGCAGGATGAATGGGAGAGCCTGGCGCTCAACTACACCTCGGGCACCACCGGGCGGCCCAAGGGCGTGGTCTATCACCACCGCGGCGCCTATCTTCTGTGCTTCGGCACGGTGGTGTCGTGGCGGCTGACCCTGCGGCCGGTCTATCTGACCATCGTGCCGCTGTTTCACTGCAACGGCTGGAACCACACCTGGATGATGCCTCTGCTCGGCGGCACGCTGGTGTGCTGCCGCGACATCACCGCAAGAAACATCTATGACGCCATCGCCGAGGAAGGCGTGACCCATTTCGGCGGCGCGCCGATCGTGCTGAACATGATCGTCAACGCCCGCGACGAGGAACGCCGCCCCTTCGATCACGTGGTCGAGGTGTTCACCGCCGGCGCCCCTCCCGCCGCCGCCACGCTGCAGGCGCTCGAGCCGCTGGGCTTCAACGTCACCCAGGTCTACGGCCTGACCGAGACCTTCGGCCATGTCACCGAATGCCTGTGGCGAGAGGAATGGGACGATCTGCCCGACGAGGAACGCTATGCCATCAAGGCCCGCACCGGCATCCTCATGCCGATGATGGAGCACATCACGGTCATGGACGAGAACATGAACGAAGTCCCCTGGGACGGGCACACCACCGGCGAGATCATGATTCGCGGCAACGCGGTGATGAAGGGATACCTCAAGAACCCCGAGGCCACCGCCGAGGCCTTCTCGGGCGGCTATTTCCATTCCGGCGACGTGGCCTTCATGCACGAGGACGGCTACATCAAGATCACCGACCGGGCGAAGGACGTCATCATCTCGGGGGGCGAGAACATCAGTTCCGTCGAGGTCGAAGGCGTGCTGATGAAGCACCCCGCCGTGCTGCTGTGCGCGGTGGTGGCGAAACCGGACGAGAAATGGGGCGAGGTGCCCTGCGCCTTCGTCGAGCTCAAGCCGGGCCACAGCGTGGACGAGGAAGAACTCATCGCCTTCTCGCGCCGGACCCTGGCCGGGTTCAAGGCGCCCAAGAAGGTGGTGTTCCGGGAACTGCCCAAGACCTCGACCGGAAAGATCCAGAAATTCGCCCTGCGCGAGATCGCCAGGGCCCTGTAACGCAGGGTCATTTCCGGCTTTTTCGCACCGTCCCTTGTCAGCGCCACACATATTCCTATATTCGAATGTGAATGGCGGCGAATCCCCTCCCGCCCGGAACAAGAGGATGATCAAATGACGGTGAACAAGGCAGTCACGGCTTTTGCCGGATTCATGGTGCTGTTGTCGGTGGTTCTGACCCAGTTCGTGTCGCCCTATTTCGTGTGGCTGACGGTGTTCGTGGGTGCGAATCTTCTGCAATCGGCCTTCACGGGCATCTGCCCGGCGGCCAGCTTCTTCCGCATGATGGGCCTGAAATCGGCCTGACCCGAAGAAAACGCGCGAACCTTCCCGACCGGCGGCAATTCGCTTTGCCGCCGGTCTTTGCTGCGTGGTAGGGTTGCCCGAAAGAGGCCAGAGCAACCCCGGACAACATGACAGCGCTGAAGAAATACCAACGGCTCGAAGCCTCCGGCCTGTGGCGTCCCTCTCCCGACGACCAGCGCCGCGAGGTGATCGTGTCCATCGGCGATGCCACCCTGACGATTTCCGACCTCAACGACCGCGCCCTCGCCCACTGGTCGCTGGCGGCCATCGAACGGCTGAACCCCGGCGCGCTGCCGGCGATCTTCCACCCCGACGGCGACCCGGGCGAAACCCTGGAACTTGCCGCCGACGAGGCCGAGATGATCGACGCGATCGAACGGCTGCGCCGTGCCATCGCCCGCGCGCGGCCGCAGCAGGGCCGCCTGCGGCGTTCGATCATGCTGACCACCATGGCCATTCTCGTCGGGCTGGCGGTGTTCTGGCTGCCCGATGCGCTGCGCCGGCAGGCGGTCGGCCTGGTTCCCCCGGCCACCCGGCAGGAAATCGGGACCGCGCTGCTGCAGCGCATCCGGCGCGTGGCGGGGCGCCCCTGCCAGTTGCCCGAGGCAACCGGCCCGCTGCAACGCCTCGCCCGGCGTACGGGGGCCGCGCAGCTGGTGGTCCTGCGCGAGGGAATCGCCGAAACTCTGCTGCTGCCCGGGGGCGTGATCCTGCTCAACCGGTCGCTGGTCGAAGGTTACGAGGACCCCGCGGTCGTGGCGGGATACATCCTGGCCGAACGCGCCCGTGCCAGCCACGTGGACCCTCTGCGCGCGCTGCTCGACAAGGCGGGCCTGATCGAGACGGTCCGGCTGCTGACCACCGGCGCGCTCACCCGCGCGGCGCTGGATCGCTATGCCGAAACCATCCTGGCCCGCCCCCGCCCCGGCGTTCCCGAAGGGCCTCTGCTGGCGCTGTTCGCGGCCGCCGCGATCCCCTCGACCCCCTATGCGAAGGCCCGCGGCAGCGAAGGCGAACCGATGCCCGCATTGATCGAGGCCGACCCCATGGCCGGGCGCCCCTTTGCCCCGGTTCTTCCCGACAGCGACTGGGTCAGGCTGCAGAACATCTGCCTGTAACGGGTTTGCGCAAACCGCGGATGCCTCCCGCCCGGAACGGCCGAAACTGCCGAGATCAGCGCCTGGCTCTCCCGCCGGGCTGCCGCGGCGGGCCGGTGCGGTCGGTTCCGGGCAGGGCCGTGCCCGCCGCCGCGCGGCTGGTGACGCGGATATAGTAGGGGGCCGTGGCCTCGGCCGGCGATGCCAGGGTTCCGGCCGGCACCTGCACCACCCGGGCCGGAGCGGGCGCCGGAACCAGCCGCCGCGGCACGGTTCGCGTCCAGATCATGTCGGTCTGTACATCCCCCGCGGCCGTGCGCACACCCCGTTTCGGATTGTAGCGGTCATCCTTGCGCGACACCGCGCGAAAGCCGCGCGGCACCACCGCCCGGTCGCGGATCACGCTGGGCCTGAGGGTGTGTTCCGCCCGGCGCGGGTTCAGGCGTCCGTCCTTCCACACCGGCTTGTAGCCACGCGGAACCGATACGTTGGTGGTGTTTCGGCGCAGATCGTAGATGTGGCGCGGAATGACGACGGTATCGGGCGGCAGCGAGGCCACGTCCACCGTTGCCCTTCCCCGAGCTGCGCCGCGTGCCGAGCCGGTCACGTAGGTCACGGGCGGTTCGGATTGCGGACCGCAGCGCACGCCGGTCCTGTTGATGAACTGCTGGCTGAAGGCCGATGCGTTCGGACAGGTCGGCGTCTGCGCCTTGCGCGGCGCGACGACAGGCGCGGGCTTCACCCCCGTCTTCGCCGGTGCCGTCGAAGCTGGCTGCATGCCTGCCGGGGGACGGGCCGTTGTCGTGCGCCGCGGCGATGGTGCGGCGACGACGACCCTTGTCGTCGTCCCGGCGGCAGCGGTCGCCCCAGCGGGGGCCGGCCGCGCGGGTGCGGCGCGGACGGTGCGCGTGGTCCCCCTGGCCGCTGCGGGCGCCTTCTTCGGGCGGGCGGCCGCCGATGCCTTCGGTGCCGCCTTGCGCGCGGGCGCGGCGGCCACGGCGGTGGCGGGCGCGGTCCGGGCCTTTTTCGCCGGGGCGGGCGCAGGTTTCGCGGGCGGAGCGAGGGTGATCACCGTGGGCGCCGGCCCGGTCGATGCGGGCTGCGAGGTCGTGCCGGCGACGGCAGTCGGCTTGTAGCCGCACAGCTGCTTGCGCGAGCGCGTCACCCGCGGCACCCATGTCACGCGGCCATCGACGCCGGCGCGCACATAGATGCAGCCGCGGCTGTCCACGTATTGCTTGCCCTTGAAACTCGCCGGCGGGAACTCGGCCGGCGGCTGCGCCTCGCGGAGGGTCTGGGCATTGGGGGCCGATACGGCGAACGACCCCAAGATGACGGCAATCGCCGCAAGTCTGGTCGGTTTCATCACATCCCCCCACAACATCTGGTGGGAAGGATGCCGGAAATCGGGGTCCGAGTAAAGCCGGCAGTTGGATTATCTGGTGCCGAACATGCGGTCTCCGGCATCGCCCAGACCGGGCAGGATATAGCCCTTTTCGTTCAGCTGACGGTCGATCGCTGCGGTGACGATCGGCACGTCGGGATGGGCCTGCTGCATGTGCGCGACCCCCTCCGGCGCGGCCAGCAGGCACAGGAAGCGGATGTTGCGTGCCCCGGCCTTCTTGAGCAGATCGACGGCCGCCGCCGAGGAATTGCCGGTTGCCAGCATCGGATCGACGACGATCACCAGCCGTTCGTCAAGCGCATCGGGCACCTTGAAATAGTACTGCACCGGCTGCAAGGTTGCCTCGTCCCGGTAGAGGCCGACAAATCCCACCCGCGCCTGCGGCACCAGTTGCAGCACCCCGTCGAGCATCCCGTTCCCAGCGCGCAGGATCGACACCAGAGCCAGCGTACGTCCGGCAAGGGTTGGCGCCTGCATCCGCTCCAGCGGGGTTTCGATCTCGCGCATGGTCATGGGCATTTCGCGGGTGATCTCGTAGGCCAGAAGCATCGTGATCTCGCGCAGAAGCTGGCGGAAATCGGCGCTGGCCGTGTCCTTTTCGCGCATCAATGTCAGCTTGTGCTGGACCAGCGGGTGATCGACGACGGTGACGGTCCCGGACATGGCGGCTCTCTCCATTCTCTCGCGGCTGGGGCCCGTTGTGGAACAGTCGCGGCGCGGCTGCAAGCCCAACCTGCGCACCCGCCCGGCCACTGGCGGGCGGTGGATTGGCATTTGCCGCGCCTGCCCCTATCTTGTGGAGAAGAGACACCACCGTTCGGCCAACGAACGGGATACAGGCAGGCACGAGAGTTCCGCAATGGATGACATGATACCGAAGCACTGGTCCGAGGCACCCCCGTCGGATGCGGGCGAAAGCCGCGCGCGGCAGGTGGCCGCGCTGTGCCGGCGCGACGAGGACGGCCGCCCCCGGATCCTGCTGATCACCAGCCGCGAAACCCGGCGCTGGATCCTGCCCAAGGGCTGGCCGATGCCGGGGCGCAGCGATGGCGAGGCCGCGCTGACCGAGGCCTGGGAAGAGGCCGGCGTGCGCGGCCGCCTGGAAAGCCCCGAACCGGTGGGCAGGTTCAGCTACGAAAAGCGCATGAAGGACGGCTCTTCGCGGGTCGTCGAAACGCAGGTTTTCGCGGTGCGCGTGTCGGAGCTGGCCGAGGACTACCCGGAGGCCGGCCAGCGCCGAAGAAAATGGGTCAGCCCCGAAAAGGCGGCGCGGATGGTCGAGGAGGAGCCGCTGCGGGACTTGCTGGCAACGCTCTGACGTGGCTTCGCGCGGCGGCGGCGCTCAGACCTCCAGGCACCAGCGCATGATCGCCTTCTGCGCGTGCAGGCGGTTTTCGGCTTCGTCGAAGATCACCGAATGCGGTCCGTCCATGACCGCGCTGGTCGCCTCTTCCTCACGGTGGGCGGGCAGGCAGTGCATGAACAGCGCGTCCGGCCTGGCGTGGCGCATCAGTTCCTCGTTCACCTGGAACGGGCGCAGCATGTTGTGGCGCCGCTCGCGGGTGGATTGGGCATCATGCATGGACACCCAGGTATCGGTGACCACCAGATCGGCACCCTCGACCGCCTTCACGGGATCGCGCTCGATCGTCACCTTGCTGCCCTTCTGGCGGGCGAAGCCCACGAATTCGGCCTCCGGGTCGAACTGCGGCGGCCCGGTGAAGGTGAAGTCGAAGCCGAACTGGCCGGCCGCGTGCAGGAACGAGGCGCAGACATTGTTGCCATCGCCCGACCAGACCACCTTTTTCCCGGCGATCGGGCCGCGGTGTTCCTCGTAGGTGAGGATGTCGGCCATGATCTGGCAGGGGTGGGTGCGGTCGGTCAGCCCGTTGATGACCGGCACGTCGGCATATTCGGCCATCTCCAGCAGCACGCTTTCGTCGAATGTGCGGATCATGATGAGATCGACATAGCGCGACAGGACGCGGGCGGTGTCGGCGATGGTTTCGCCGTGGCCCAGCTGCATGTCCGAACCCGACAGCACCATCGTCTGCCCGCCCATCTGGCGCACGCCCACGTCGAAGGAGACGCGCGTGCGGGTCGAGGGTTTTTCGAAGATCAGCGCGACCATGTGCCCGGCCAGCGGCTGGTCGTCGTCCGGGGCACCCTTCGGGCGGCCCTGGCGGGCGCGCTTCATGGCCGCGGCCTGATCGAGGATGGCCCGCAGCGATTGGGGATCGGTCTTGTGGATGTCGAGAAAGTGGTTCATGTCGGTGTCGCTTCTTGGTGTTCGGGAGGCGGGGGCCAGCCCCCGCACCCCCGGAGTATTTGGGGCGAGATGAAGGTCAGGAACTTTCGAGCCGGGCGGCGGCGCGGTCGAGGCGGTCGATGCCTTCGGCGATCTCGTCCTCGGTTATGGTCAGCGGCGGCAGCAGACGCACCACGTTGTCGCCGGCCGGCACGGTGAGCACGAGGTTGTCGTGGCCGGCGGCCACCACGTCGGCCGCAGGCAGGCGGCATTTCAGCCCCAGCATCAGGCCGCTGCCGCGCACGGTCTCGAAGATGTCGGGGTGGGCTGCCACCAGCGCTTCGAGTTTCTGCCGCATCAGCCCCGCCTTGCGGCCGACCTCGGCCAGAAAGTCCGGGTTGGCAACGTGGTCCATCACCGCGCAGCCCACAGCGCAGGCCAGCGGGTTGCCGCCATAGGTGGAGCCGTGGCTGCCGGCGGTCATGGCCGCGGCGGCGCGTTCGGTGGCCAGCACCGCGCCCAGCGGGAAGCCGCCGCCGATGCCCTTGGCGATCATCATGATGTCGGGGGCGATCCCGGCCCATTCATGGGCGAAGAGCCGCCCGGTCCGCCCCATGCCGCACTGCACCTCGTCGAGGATCAGCAGCAGGTCGCGTTCGTCGCACAGCTTGCGCAGGGCGCGCAGGTCGGCGTCGGGCAGCGGGCGGATGCCGCCTTCGCCCTGGATCGGTTCGAGGATGATGGCGCCGGTGGTGTCGGAAATCGCCGCCTCCACCGCCTCCAGGTCGCCCCAGGGGACGTGGACGAAGCCCGGCAGCAGCGGGGCGAAGCCCCGGGTCAGCTTTTCGCCCCCCGCCGCGGCGATGCCGGCCGAGGAGCGACCGTGGAAGGCGCCCTCGAAGGCAATGATGCCCGTGCGTTCGGGCCGGCCCCGGTCATGCCAGTATCTGCGCGCCATCTTGATGGCGAGTTCGCAGCTTTCGGTTCCCGAATTGGTGAAGAACACCGTATCGGCGAAGCTGTTTTCCACCAGCCTGTCGGCCAGCGCCTGCTGTTGCGGGATCCGGTAGAGGTTGGAGACGTGCCAGAGATCCTGCGCCTGCCTGGTCAGCGCCTCGACCAGCGCCGGGTGGGCATGGCCCAGCACGTTCACCGCAATGCCCGCGCCGAGATCGAGGAAACGTCGCCCGTCCGCCTCGGTCAGCCAGGCGCCTTCGCCGGAGGTGAAGGACAGCGGCGCGCGGTTGTAGGTGGGCAGGATGGACGGGATCATGGGATCATCCTCTTTGCAGCATGGGACCCGTGAGTGCATCACGGGCGCGGTTTCGTCAACGATCCGGGGGGAAAAGGCGCCAGCACTGTGGCGCAATTGATCACGGGACGCGCCAGGTCAGGCGCGGCGTCGGCGGTCGATGATGCGGGTCCGTGTGATCATGCGGGGCCCTCTACCGCAACCGCGCCGGAAAGAAAAGCTGGAATTTCCGGGCCCGGTCATGAATGGCGGTCATGAATGGCGTGCGCGGGGCGGGGGGCAGTGGATACGGCCTTGTATCTCGGGGCGCGAAGACTAAAATATATGGGTGCTACGGAATTCCGAGGCGGTCGCTTTGCGGTGACCGCTTTTCAGCTTTGAAAGGGTGCTCATGTCCTGGACAGACGAGCGTGTCGAACTGCTCAAGAAAATGTGGAGCGAAGGCCAGTCGGCCAGCCAGATCGCCAAGGAACTGGGCGGTGTCACCCGCAATGCGGTGATCGGCAAGGTGCATCGCCTGGGCCTGTCGAACCGCAATGCCGGGGCGGCGGGCAAGTCCGAGACCAAGGCGAAACCCGCCGCGTCCAGGCCCGAGGCCAAGGCCAAGCCCGAGCTGAAGACCGAACCGGCCCGCCCCGCCTCCGAACCCGAGGCCAGGCCCGACCCCGAGGCCAAGCCGGCCGCGCCTGCGCGCAAGCAGATCATCCCCGCGGGCCAGCCGCTGCCGCCGCAGCCTTCCGCGAACGAGATCAGCCCCGAGGCGCTGGCCAAGGTCAACGAGGTCGAGAAGAAGGCGCGCAAGCTCAGCCTGATGGAGTTGACCGAACGCACCTGCAAATGGCCGGTGGGCGACCCCGCGACCGAGGATTTCTGGTTCTGCGGCCTGCCGGTGCAACCGGGCAAGCCCTATTGCGAGGCCCATGTGGGCGTGGCCTTTCAGCCCATGAGCGCGCGCCGCGACCGGCGGCGCTGAACACGCCCCCCGCCAGTTGCCGCCGCCTGCATCCGGGCAGAACCCGCCACGGCCGGCCCGGGGCGGAGTTCGGGGCGGGATTGTCGTTTGCCTTTCCCGCGCAACCGGGTTTGGATGCCGCCGATGCGACGGGCACGACGGAGCGGGAAACACACCCCCTGCGCGCCCATTGTCAAGGACCGGAGACCGACATGACCGACAAGCCCGAGACCCCCGAGACCGACGAATATACCCCGCCCGAAGTCTGGACGTGGGAGCGCGAGAGCGGCGGCCGTTTTGCCAATATCAACCGCCCCGTGGCCGGACCGACCCATGAACGGGAGCTGCCCGTGGGCCGGCATCCGTTCCAGCTCTATTCGCTGGGCACGCCGAACGGGGTCAAGGTCACGATCATGTTCGAGGAGCTTCTGGCCGCGGGCCATGCGGACGCCGAGTATGACGCATGGCTCATCGACATCGGCGAGGGCGAGCAGTTTTCCAGCGGTTTCGTCGCCATCAACCCGAACTCGAAAATTCCGGCGCTGGTGGACCGCAGCGGGGCCAAGCCGGTCCGGGTGTTCGAATCCGGGGCGATCCTGCTGTATCTGGCCGAAAAGTTCGGCGCCTTCCTTCCGTCCGACCCCGACAAGCGGCCGGAAATGCTGTCCTGGCTGTTCTGGCAGATGGGCAGCGCACCCTTCCTTGGCGGGGGCTTTGGCCATTTCTACGCCTATGCGCCGAAGAAATGGAAATACCCCATCGACCGCTACGCGATGGAGGTGAAGCGCCAGCTTGACGTGCTCGACCGGCACCTGGCCGAAAACCGGTTCATCGTGGGCGACGAATACACGATCGCCGACATCGCCATCTGGCCGTGGTACGGGCAGCTGGTGCTGGGCCGGCTTTACGATGCCGCCCGGTTTCTCGACGTCGAATCCTACCGCAACGTGGTCCGCTGGGCGAAAGAGATCGACGCCCGCCCGGCAGTGCTGCGCGGGCGGATGGTCAATCGCACCTTCGGCAGGCCCGAGCTGCAGTTGCGCGAACGCCACGACGCCTCGGATTTCGAGACGAAGACCCAGGACAAGCTGGGAGAGGCCGGCAACTGACGGGACGGCGCCGGGCGGGCGGCCTATCGCAGGATCGGCGGCTTGCCCGGGTCGGATCCGGGGGCTGCCGGCGCCACCGCCTGCGGGCGGGGCGGCTGCGGCAGGTCGAAGCCGCGCCCCACCGTGGCCAGCCGCTCGACAATGGCGTCGTCCGAGGTGAAGAACCCCACATCCAGCGCGCCCGTTTCCAGCCCCGAAAAGGCCAGCGCCTCGCCCGCCGCCTTGGCCAGCGCCGGGCTGGCCTTGGCCACCGCATCGACGAAGGCCAGAAGATGCCCGCGCCCGCCATCGCGGTAGGTCACGCCCACCAGCCAGGCGGTTTTCGCCAGGCCGCCGGCACCGGCCAGCTTGTCCGCGAGCGCGGAGAACAGCGCCTCGGGCAGTCCCTCCGGCGGGGCGAGCGCGGCAATCCGCGCCTCGATTTCGGCCGGTGCCGTTTCCAGCAGCTCGGCCAGCCAGGCCATGCCCTCGGCCGGGATCAGCACCGCCGAGGGCGCCACGTCCAGGTTCAGCCCCAGCCCGATCCCCTGCCCCGCCAGCATCTGCGCCAGCACCCGCCCGGACAGCGCCGCATAGGGCGCCGGGCGGCCCGCGAACCGGGCAAGGCGTTCAACGGTGTCGAAGGCAAGCACGAAACGTCCCTCGTCAAGGTCGAACAGTTCGGGCGAAAGGGTCTCCCCCTGCGCCTCTTCGGTCAGCATCAGGTACAATTCGCTATCGGCCACCCGCTCGAAAAAGCGCAGCCGGGCGGTGTCGTCGTCGGGCGCGGCCTGCATCAATGCATGGGCATCGTCAATCGGTGTCGTCTCGGTCATCCAGAACCTCCTGGACCCGGGCGCGCAGAACCGGCAGGAGGTCGGTCTCGAACCACGGGTTCTTCTTCAGCCACGCCGTATTGCGCCAGGACGGGTGTGGCAAGGGAAACAGCCGCGGCGCATGGTCCCGCCAGCCCGCTACCACGCGGGTGACGGGGGCCTTCGTGCCCAGGTGCCAGCGCTGCGCATACCCGCCGACCAGAATGGTCAGCCGCAGATCCGGCAGCGCCGCCATGACGCGCCGGTGCCATGTGCGGGCGCACAGGGGCGGGGGCGGCAGGTCCGCGCCGCGCCCGTCCTGGCCCGGAAAGCAGAAGGCCATGGGCACGATCGCCACCCGCTCGCGGTCGTAGAAGGTCGCATCGTCCATCCCCAGCCAGTCGCGCAGGCGCTCGCCCGACGGGTCGGTGAAGGGGCGCCCCGAGGCATGCACCCGCGTCCCCGGCGCCTGGCCCGCGATCAGGATGCGGGCCTGCGCACGAAACCATACCACCGGGCGCGGCACATGCGCCGTGGCGGTGGCCGCGAACCGGTCGGCGCACAGCCGGCAGCGGCGGATTTCATGGGCAACTGTATCCAGCTCCGATCCGGTCAACGCAGCCGTCCAGTTATTGTTGACGAATTACGCACAATCATCCGCTCCGCACTCACCTCCATCCCGCTGCCGCACACGGTAGCGCAACAAACCCGCGAGAATATTGGCATTTTGTTTCATGTTCCGACATAATGTAGCCCAATTCGACTGTTACAAAACCGACAATCCCGCAACGGGACATGCCGGAGGCCCCGGGCCGGGGTGAAGAGATCGCAACAAGCGCGACGAGCAGGACCGAAACGAGCGATGTTGGAATTTGCGAATGTCAGCAAGTCCTTCTGGACGGGCACCCGGCGCAAGGTCATCCTCGACAACGT
>JALTNO010000315.1:0-563 GCA_027000645.1 Paracoccaceae bacterium
GGCGGCCTCGGGGGGGGGGGGGGCGCCGGTGGCGCCGGTGCGGGCCAGCCGGGCCAGCGCGATGTCGATCAGGTCCAGGATCAGCCCGAAGCGTTCCGCAGCCCCCCTCTGGGCTGCGCTTTCCGCCAGCGCCCGTGCCCGCGCCCGATCGAGCCGGGGCAGGGATGCGAGGATCTCCACCAGCTCGGCATAGAGGCGCAGCCCGTCCTGGTCGAGCAGCCGCAGCGCATCTCCCACCGATCCTCCGGCCAGCGCCGCCAGTGCGGCCGGATCCTCGGGAAGGGGCGCCCCGGCCTGTTCGAGGGCTGCGCGCATGTGATCGGGCGAGAGCGGCCTGAGCGTCAGCGCCCGGCAGCGCGAGCGGATCGTCGGCAGCAGCCCCGAGGGGCGGTGCGACACCAGCAGCAGCGTGGCGTTGGCGGGCGGCTCCTCCAGCATCTTGAGCAGCGCGTTGGCGGCGTTGGCGTTCATTTCATCCGCGCAATCGACGATCACCACCCGCCGCCCGCCATCGGCGGCGGAGAGGCCGAAGAACCGGGTCAGACGGCGGATGTCGTCAACCA
>JALTNO010000315.1:573-3273 GCA_027000645.1 Paracoccaceae bacterium
CCTGATCGTCGAGGCTGCGGGTGAGGACGGCAAGGCCGGGGGCGGCGCCCGCGCGCAGCCGCCGCGCCACCGGGTGATCGGGGTCGATGTCGAGGGTCTGCGGAGGGGGCGGGGCGCCGAACAGGCCGTCCGCCCCGGTCCGGGGCGCAGCCAGGAGAAAGCGCGCGATGCGCCAGGCCAGCGTCGCCTTGCCCACCCCGCGCGGCCCGCTCAGCAGCCAGCCGTGATGCAGCCGCCCGGCATTGAAGGCGGCAAGAAAGGCCGCCTCGGCCGCCTCCTGGCCGAACAGGCGTTCGGTCTCGCGCGGGTGCGGGGCACCCGGGATTTGGTCGGGGGCGGGGATGTCGGTGCTCATGCCGGCGTGCCTGTCACGATCTCGAAAACCTCCGCTGCAATGGTTTCGGCTGCCCGGTTGCCGTCAACCACGCGGATGCGGTCGGGGAATTCGCGGGCCAGCGCCAGAAAGCCCGCGCGCATCCTGCGCTGCATGTCCAGCCCGAAGGCCTCGAACCGGTCTTCGCCCGTCTTTCGCGCCAGCGCCCGGCGCAGCCCCATCTGCGGGTCCATGTCGATCAGCAGCGTGATGTCGGGCTCGCGGCCGATCATCATCTCGTGCAGCCGGTCCACGACCTCGCGCAGCGCGCCGCGGGTGATGCCCTGATAGACCCGGGTGCTGTCCGCGAAGCGGTCGCAGATCACCACCTTCCCGGCCTCCAGGGCGGGCAGGATGGTGCGTTCCAGGTGGTCGCGCCGGGCGGCGGTGAACAGCAGGATCTCGGTTTCCGCCGACCACCGGCCGGGATCGCCTTCCAGAAGCAGCCGGCGGATCTCCTCGGCGCCCGGAGAGCCGCCCGGTTCGCGGGTTTCCACCACCTCCTGCCCGCGGCGGCGCAGCGCATCCGCCAGAAGGCGGGCCTGGGTGGATTTGCCCGAGCCGTCGATGCCCTCGAAGGTCACGAAACGGCCGGGCGCGGTCACATCGCCTCCGCCGGGCCGTTGAGGAAGCGGGTCAGCAGCGCCTGCGCCGCCGATGTCACCCGCACCACGAAGCCGCCCACCGGCACGTCGCCCGCGGCCACCAGAGGGCGGCGGATCTCGGGCAGGCCTTCGGGCTTGAGAACCAGCTCGCCCAGTTTCTGCCCCTTGCGCACCGGCGCCCGGACCGGGCCGGCATAGATCACCTCGGCCTCGATGCTGTCGCCCTTGCGCACGGCCGGAAGAAGGACGGTCAGATCCTCCTCGAGCGCAAGCCCTACCTCGGGCTGTCCGCCGTTCCAGACCCTGGCCTGCGCAACCGCTTCGCCGGCTCGGGCGACTGTCTTGCGGTCGAACTGGCGAAAGGCCCAGTTGACCAGGGCCTCCGCCTCTTCCGCGCGCTCGATCGGGCCGGGCAGGCCCGAGATGACCACGATCACCCGCCGGTCGCCCTCGACCGCCGAGGCCACCATGCCATAGCCGGCCTCCTGGGTGTGACCGGTCTTGAGCCCGTCCGCCCTGGGCCCGCCTTCGCCGGTCATGCGGCTGAGCAGCGGGTTGCGGTTGAACCGGTTGGCGGGCACGCGGCCCTTGTAGTTGAATTCCCGTTGCGAAAAAAACGGGTAGTACTGGGGGAATTCCTCGATCAGGTGGCGGGCAAGAATGGCCAGGTCGCGCAGGCTCATGCGCTGGTAGGGATCGGGCCAGCCCGAAGCATTGCTGAAGGTGGAATTGGTCATGCCCAGCTTCTTCGCCATCTCGGTCATCTGCCGGGCGAAAGCCGCTTCCGACCCGGCAAGCCCTTCGGCGATCACCACCGCCGCGTCATTGCCCGACGACACGATGATGCCCTGGATCAGCTCTTCTACCGTCGGGCGGTCCTGTTCGTTGAGGAACATCTTCGACCCGCCCATGTTCTTGGCCTTGGTCGAGACCGAGAATCGCGTATCCATCTGGACCCGCCCCGAGCGCAGCGCGTCGAACAGCATGTACAGCGTCATCAGCTTGGACATCGAGGCCGGCGGCAGCGGTTCATCCGCGTTCTTGGCCATGAGCACCGTATCGGTGCCCATGTCGAGGACGAAGGCCGCCCGGGCCCGGGTTTCGAAGGCCGCCGCCAGGGAGGCGGACAGGATCAGGGCGGAGATGACTGCAGTGAGGCGGGCAAGAAGGCGCACGGGCGGCAGGCTCCTGTCAGTTGGTCACGTAGTATGCGTCGGAGAAGCCGGCCTTGCGCACCTGTTTCATCAGGGCCGAGCGCTCCGACCGGGTTCGCGCGGGGCCGACAACGACGCGCCAGAACGGTTTCCCCTTCGAGTTCTGTTCATAGACAGTGGGGATGATCCCGACGCTGCGCATCAGTCCGGCGGTGCGCATGGCATTTGCCTCGATGTTGAAGATCCCGATCTGGATATAGGGTTTTTCCAGCGACGAGGCCTTGCGCACAGGCGCGGCCGGCTTTTTCGGGGGGGCGGTTTCGGCAGCGGTTTTCGCCGGGGCGGGGCTGGCCGGTCCTGCCCCCGCAGAGGGGCGGGCGGCGCCCGTTTCCGGCCGCTTCTTCGGCGCGGTGGCGGCGATGGCGGCCGCGGCAGCCCCGGCGATCGGGTCGATGGGCGCGGCGGTGATATCGCCGGGCTTGTCCTGCTTCTTCTTCTTCGGGGCGTCCGGCTTCTTCTGGGCGTCCGGTTGCGCCTTGCCGGCATCGGGCTTTTTCGCGTCCTGCCT
>JALTNO010000316.1 GCA_027000645.1 Paracoccaceae bacterium
GCTCTGCCCCCCGCACCCCCCGGAGTACTTGTGGCGAGATGAAGGAGGGCCGGGGTGTGTTCCCCGGCCGATTCCGTTCACTGCCCCGTTCATTACCCGGCGCGTGCCTTCAGTCTGGCCCAGCTGGCATCGACCTCGTCCTGCAGGGCGGCACGGGTCGCGGCATCGAGGTGGCGGTAACGTTTCTGGCCGTGGAGACAGGGCGTGATGTCGGTTTCGGTCCGCCCTGCGTTCAGGGTCCAGCGTTCGCCGTTCTCGATCTCGATCAGAGGGAACAGCCCGCAGTTCACCGCAAGGCGGGCGGTGCGGATGGCCGCGTCGTCGGCCAGCCCCCAGCCCGGCAGGCAGGGGATGAGCACGATCAGCACCTTCATGCCGCGAATCGCCATGGCCTTTTGCACCTTGGCCGCCATGTCACCCGGATGCGACGGGCTGGCGGTGGCGATATAGGGGATGCGGTGGGCGGCGAGAATCTCGATCAGGTTCTTCTTGCGCGTGGTCTTGCCCAGCGGCGTGCTGCCGGTGGCGGCTCCGGCCGGGGTAGAGGAGCTCTTCTGCCCGCCGGTGTTCATGTAGCCTTCGTTGTCGAAGCAGACATAGAGGATGTCCTCGTTGCGCTCGGCCGCCGAAGAGAGGGCCTGCAGCCCGATGTCGTAGGTGCCGCCATCGCCGGCCAGGCACAGCACGGTGGTGTCGTCTCGCCCCTGTGCCGCCAGCGCGCGGCGCACCCCCGTTGCCGAAGCGGCGGCCGATTCCAGCGTGCCGTGCAGGAAGGGGATGCGGGCCGAACTCATCGGGTGGCCGCCCAGGATCACCGCGGTGCAGGAAGGCGCGACCACGCCGATGGCGTTCTCGCCCACGGTGTTGAGGATGATGCGCATGCTCAGCGCCTCGGCGCAGCCGGCGCAGGCCACATGCCCGGGGCAGAACAGGCCCTGATCGGTATAGGCGGTATCCTTCATGGGGTCACTCCAGCCATAGCGGGTTCGGGGCGGGCCGGGCCCCGGCAAGGTCACGGGCCAGTGCCGTCAGCCTTTCGACCGGCACGTTGACGCCTCCCACCCCGGCGAGGCAGCCATGCAGGCGCGGTGGTGAGACGGCATCGAACAATGCGGCCCTGAGTTCCTGGTGCAGCACGCCGCCCGTGCCCGGCGCATGGTTGCGGTCGAGCACGATGGCGCAGTCCACCCCCGCAAGCGCCGCGCGCAGCGCCTCGGCCGGCAGGGGGCGGAACAGGCGCACCCGCAGCAGCCCCGCGGCCACTCCGTCCGCGCGCAGGCGATCCACCGCCTCGCGGGCGGTGCCGGCCATGCTGCCCATGGTCACGAAGACCAGCTCGGCCCCGTCGGTGCGGTAGAGGTCAAGGGCGCCGCCCGTCCGCCCGGTGATATTTCCCCACAGCGCGCCGGCCTCGTTCACCAGCGCCTCGACCCCACCCATGGCCCGTTCGAGGTCGCGCCGGGTGCGGTTCCAGTCCACCTGCCCGATCGGCGCGCCCAGCGACTGCCCGCGGGCGGGGTCCAGCGTGAAAGACCGCGCGGTACGGGGCAGAAAACTGCGCACGGCCTCGGGCTGCGGCAGATGGACCGGTTCCACCGCGTGGCTGACATAGAAGGCGTCGTGGCTGACCATGACCGGAAGCTCTGCCGCCTCGGCCACGCGGAAGGCCTGGATCACCGTATCGAGCGAATCCTGCGGGCTTTCGCTGTAAAGCTGCACCCAGCCGGTATCGCGCTGGGAAAGGCTGTCGATCTGGTCGGGCCAGAACCCCCAGGGCGCAGCCGGAGTGCGGTTGACGTTGAACATCACGATGGGCATGCGTGCTCCGGCGGCATAGTGCAGAAGCTCGTGCATCAGCATCAGCCCCTGCGACGAGGTGGCCGTGAACACCCGCGCCCCGGCGGCTGCGGCGGCGATGCAGGCGGCCATGGCCGAGTGTTCCGATTCCGGCGTCACCAGTTCGGCCTGAAACGCGCCTTCGGCCTGGAACGCGATCAGCTTTTCCAGGATCGGGGTCTGCGGCGTGATCGGATAGACCGGGGCCACGTCCGGCGCCGCCAGACATACGCCCCAGGCAACGGCGTGGTTGCCGCTGAGCAGCTGCATCTCGTGCAGCCGGTCCGCCTCGTGTTTCGCCGGGGCGTTCATGGGGTTTTCTCCTCGCGCATGTGAACCGCGCCGGTGGGGCATTCGGCAACGCACAGCCCGCAGCCCTTGCAATAGTCGGTATTCACCTCATAGCTGCCCGCAAGCCGGGCAACCGCCATGTCGGGGCAGTAGAAATGGCAGTTGTCGCAGAAGATGCAGGTGCCGCAGCTGAAGCAGCGGCGGGCCTCGTCGCGGGCCGCGTCCACGCCCAGCGCCTGCTGCACGAGGGCAAAGCCCGAGAGGCGTTCGGGAACGGGCAGTTCCGCGGCACGCTGTCGGGCAAGGCGTTCGTGATGGGCGGTGTTGATGCGGTCGAAACCGACCGGCTCGGGCGCTGCGGTCAGGGCTTCGGCGGGCGCGGCCCCGAGTTCCGCGGCAATCGCCTGCGCGGCCCGCTTGCCCATGCCGATGGCGGCCGTGACGAAGCGATCGTGGCTGGCAATGTCGCCACCGGCGTGGATGCCCTCGGCGCGGGTGCGCCCGCCGGGGCCGGCGGCGATCACCCCGCCCCTGGCACCCAGCATCGTGCCCCAGCGGTCAAGGTCGGCTTCCTGGCCGATGGCAGGGATGATCGTGTCGGCGCGCAGGCGGAAGGCGCTGCCCGGAACCGGATCGGCGCGGAAACTGCCGGGGCGGTCGCCGGGGGTGAAGGTGACACGTTCGCATTCCAGCTCGAGCCCCTCCTGACCGGGCGCGACGCGCACGAGCCGGGCGCCGGTTTCGAAGCGCACGCCTTCCTCCCGCGCCTGGGCAAGTTCGACCGGCTGGGCCGGCAGTTGCCCGTCGGATTCCAGCGCCAGCACCGTCACCGCGCGCCCCAGCCTGCGCAGGGTGCGGGCCACATCCATCGCCGCGCTGCCCCCGCCCACGACCACCACATGGGCGCCGGCCCGTTCGGCCTGGAGCTCGGGCGGGGCGGCCAGGAACGCGGCGCTCTCCATGACCCAGGGCGCATCATGGTCCAGCCCCGGCAGGCGCCTGGGCAGGCCTGCCCCCGCGGCCAGGAACAGCGCGTCGTGACGCCCGCGCAGATCGGCAAGCGCGGCCGCATCGGCCACCTCGGCGTTCAACCGGACCTCGACCCCCAGGGCGAGGATCCGGGCGATCTCGGCCTCAAGCACCGCGCGTTCCAGCCGGTAGGGGGGAATGGCGTGGTGCATCAGCCCGCCCAGCGCGTGGCTGCGTTCGTAAAGCACCACCCGGAAACCCCGCCGCCGCAGCTGGTAGGCCGCCGACAGGCCGGCCGGGCCGCCGCCCACCACCGCCACCGACAGGTCGCGCTCCTGCGCGGGCGGGGCAAAGGCCCAGCCTTCGGCCAGCGCCGCATCGCCCACGAAGCGTTCCAGCGCACAGATGCCCACGGTTTCGTCCAGCTCGTTTCGGTTGCAGGCGCCCTCGCACGGGTGGTGGCAGATGCGCCCGGCTACCGCCGGAAAGGGGTTGTTGTCGCACAGGGTTTCCCAGGCGCCACGCAGATCGCCGGCACGAAGCTGGCCGATCCACTCGGCGATGCGCCCCTCGACCGGGCAGGCCACAAGACAGGGCGAGGGGGCGTTTTCCCACACGGGCAGCGCGCTGCGCCAGGTGCCGGTGCGCCGGCCGGCGCTGGTCAGGTGGGTCCAGAGCGGAGAAAGATGGTCATCCATGGATCAGGCCTCCTCGGTCGCCGGCGAAAGCAACTGATACGCCTCGCGCGCGGCCGCGACGTTTTCATCCTTGCGGGCGGGGGCGAAGGCGCGGATCACCCCGGTCAGCCGGTCGAGATCAGGCGCCCCCAGCGCGGCGGCAAATGCCCCCAGAAGCGCCGCGTTCACCACCTTGCCCATGCCGTTGCGCCGGGCAATCGCGCGGCCGTCCACGGGGATGATGCGCTGCGCCGCGCGGGGTTGGAAATCGCCGGCGGGCCGGGGCGAGTTCACCACGATCAGCGCCTCGTCGCCGCCCTGGGCCAGGAATCCCTTGTCCAGAAGGCTGTCGTCGAAACACAGCATCGCATCGGCGGCGGTGATGTTGCAGCGCAGCCGCACGGGCCGGTCATCGACCCGCAGCGACGACATCACCGGCGTGCCCCGGCGCGCGCCCCCGTAGGTGGAAAAGCTCTGCACCCAGTGGCCGCCCTCGAAGAAGGCGCGTGCCAGCAGGTTTCCCGCGGTCTGCGCCCCCTGCCCGCCGCGACCGAGAATGAGGATTTCAAGCATGTTCCGCCCCCTCCTTCAGGCTGTGGCCATCCCCTTCGGGCAAGGGCCGCGCGCGCAGCTTGTAGCGCTGGATCTTGCCCGTGGGCGTCTTGGGCAACTCGTCCACGATCTCGATCCAGCGAGGATATTTCCAGACGCCGGCCATGCGCTTGACCTGCGCCTTCAGCTCGTCGAACAGGCGCGCCGGATCGCGCGGCCGGGCCAGCACGACGAAGGCCCGCGGCTTGACCAGCCCGGCCGCGTCCTCATGCGCCACCACCGCCGCCTCGAACACGTCCGGGTGGGAAACCAGCGCCTCCTCGACCTCGCAGGGCGAAACCCAGCGGCCGCCGACCTTGAACATGTCGTCGCTGCGCCCGCAGTAGTGGTAGTAGCCATCCCCGTCGCGGAAATAGCGGTCGCCGGTATGGAACCACCTGCCGGCGAACACCGCTTGGCTGCGGTCGCGTCGCAGCCAGTAGCCATCGGCCATCGACCCGCCCGCCACCAGCATCTCTCCGATCTCGCCATCGTCAACGTCGCGGCCGTTCTCGTCCACCAGCCGCAAATCATAGCCCGGAACGACCCGCCCCGCGGTGCCGTGGCGAATGTCTCCGGGCCGGTTGGAGACATAGGGATGCAGCATCTCGGTCGATCCCACCCCGTCGATCAGCGGCACCCCCATGCGCGTTTCCCACGCGCGCGCCACCGGAGTGGGCAGGGCCTCGCCCGCAGAGACGCACAGGCGCAGCCGGCCGCCGGTGTCTTCCGGCCCGAGATCGGCATCGGCCAGCATCGCGGCATAAAGCGTGGGCACCCCGAAGAACAGGGTCGGACGGTATGTCCGCAGGACCTGCCGCACGCTTTGCGCAGTCGGCCGGCCGGGCAGAAGCACCGTCGTCGCGCCCGCCGACATCGGCACCGCCATGCCCGCCCCGTGCCCGTAGGCGAAAAACAGCTTGGCCGCGGAAAAGCACAGGTCGTCCTCGCGAATGCCCAGAATGTGCCGGCCGTAATGGTCGGCCACCCAGCCGGGGCTGGCATGGACATGCCGGACCCCCTTGGGCGCACCGGTCGAGCCCGAGGAGTAGAGCCAGAACGCAATCTCGTCGGCATGGGTGGGCGCGGTCGGGAAATCGGGGTCGGCCTCGGCCATCAGCGCCGCAAGTTCCGGCCGCCCTCCGCCCGGCCCGCCGGCGGTGATGACATGGCGCAGGAAGGGCAGGCCCTCCAGCACCGGACCCACCGTATCGAGAAGCGCGGCCGAAACCACCAGCGCCCTTGCCCGGCAATCCTCCAGCAACCAGCGGATCTGATCCGCAGGCAGCAGCGTGTTCAGGCAGACGGGAACGATCCCGGCCCTGATCGCCCCCCAGAAGACGCGGGGAAAATCCACCGTATCGAGCAGCAGCAGCGCCACCCGCTGCTCCTGTTCCAGCCCCAGCCGGGAAAGAAGGCTTGCCACCCGCCGGCTGTCGGCCGCCAGTTCGCCCCAGCTCAGCACCCGCTCCGGATCGACAAAGGCCGGCTTGTCCCCCAGACCGCGCGCCAGGTTGGCGTCGATCATCCTTTCGGCCGCGTTGTAGCTGTCGGCGCTGGACATCCGGCAATTCCCTCAAGCAGGCGTTCGCCTTATTAGGTATAACAGTACCTATATACCTGTTTTGACGTGCAGGCAATGCCGTCACGCCGCGCCGGGGACAGTCAGGCGCTTTTCGGGGCCGGGCGGATCAGGATTCCGAGGCGCCCTCGGTTCGTGCCGGCGCCGACTTGCGCCGCCGTTCCACGTGCTTGAGCATCGTCGCCAGCGTGATCGAACCGTAGGTCGCCAGCGCAATGTCGTCGATTTCCTTGTTGACGTCGAACAGGGCCCATTCCTCGGGCGTGGCCTTCGTCGGGTCGGAAAGCCTGCACTCGGTCGAGGTGTCCTCGAACAGGGCGATGATGTCCAGAAGCGTCACCCGCCTTGCGTTGCCGGTGAAGGTATAGCCGCCCCCTACCCCGCGCACGGATTGCACCAGCCCGGCCCGCCCCAGCGTCAGCAGCACCTTGGCGAGGTGGTGGGCCGATACCCGGTACTTGGTGCCGATCTCGGCCGCCGAAATCGGCTTGTCGGGGTTCGATGCCAACTCGATCAGGGCGTAGATGGCAAGGCGGCTGGATGTCTGCACGGGCGTCCCCTCGTTCGCGGCGGTCCGGCGGGGGCCGGCCCCGCCCTGTTCATCTTCCTATTCGTCTTCGTCCAGGTCCAGTTCCAGCTGGATATAGGGCCCGGCGACCATGCCCTCGGCACGGAAGAAGGCCATGTTCAGCCGGTCCTGCCGGCGCACCATGGTGCGTACCTTGTCGATGCCGATCTTGCGGAACGCATCGCAGATGGCCCGGAACAGGCACTCGCCCACATGCTGGCCGCGCATCCCGGGATCGACGGACACCATGAACACCCATCCGCAGGGTTGCGACCCGAATTCCCAGCCCCGCACCTCTCCCGCGATCATGCCCGCAAGGGTTCCGTCGGGCGCCTCGGCCACGAGGAAGAACCGCTCGTGGGAGCGACGCGTGCCGTAACGCTCGAAGATGTCGGCCCAGTAGTCCGGTTTCGCCAGCCCGGTAATGCGCGCATCCAGATCCACGATCTGGTCGAGGTGATCCGCCCCGGCGCGGCGGATGGTCACCCCCGCTTCGGCACATGGGCCCGTCGCCGCTGCCTGTGACATGCCGTTCGACATTGCACCCTCCGTTGCCTCGACCGTCGGTCGTGACAGGACGACCGCCCGAGCCGGAACCATAGACGATTGCGCAAAGCGCAGGCAACCGTCGCGCTCTCCACACATTGCCGGCCGTGGCTTAGCCGCTGCCGCGGCTATCCGCCAGCAGAGAATTCTTCTATACCTTGCAACATTTTTAAGTATAATGGTACCGGTTTATTGCTTTAGATCGGAATCAGCCGAAAGGTCGGATGATGAAACGCATCGTCAGTCTCTCGCTCAACGGCCGGAACGTGGATGACGTGGTCCCCGACAACATGCTGCTGATCGACTGGCTGCGCGAGCGGCGCGGCCTGACCGGCACCAAGCAGGGCTGTGACGGGGGCGAATGCGGCGCCTGCACGGTGCTGGTGGACGGGCGGCCGCGACTGGCATGCCTCACCCTGGCCGCCGCCTGCGACGGCGCCGTGGTGGAAACCATCGAGGGGCAGGCGAAGGGCGGGCGGCTGAGCGCGCTTCAGCGCGCCTTTCACGAAAATCTGGGCACCCAGTGCGGGTTCTGCACCCCGGGCATGATCATGGCGGCCGAGGCGCTGCTGCGCGATGACCCCGACCCGGACGAGGAAGCGATCCGCACCGCCCTTGGCGGCAATCTCTGCCGCTGCACGGGCTATGTGAAGATCATCCGCTCGGTGCAGGCCGCGGCGCAGGAGATGCGGCAATGAAGGATCACGCCGGAAAAGGGCCCGTCGGCACGCCGATGCCGCTGGTGGACGGGATCGAGAAGGTCACCGGGCGCGCGCTCTACACCGCCGATCTGGTCGGCGACGGCGCGCTGGTCGGGCGCATCCTGCGCGCCCCCGTCAGCCACGGCCGCATCCTGTCGGTGAACACCGAGCGGGCCCTGGCGCTCGATGGCGTCGTGGCCGTCCTCACCGGTGCCGACTGCGACAAGACCTATGGCGTGCTGCCCATTGCCATGAACGAATACCCGCTGGCCCGCGACAAGGTCCGCTACCGGGGCGAGCCGGTGGCGGCGGTGGCGGCGGTCGATGCCGAAACGGCGGCGCGGGCGCTGGAGCTGATCGAGCTGGAGATCGAGGAACTGCCCGCCTGCTTCACCCCGCAGGAGGCCCGCGCCCCCGGCGCCGCGCTTCTGCACGAAGACAGGCCCGGCAATATCGAGCGCGAGGTGCACCACGCCTTCGGCGATGTCGAGGCCGGTTTCGCCGCTGCCGATCTGGTGCGCGAAGAGGTCTTCGACTGCGCCGAGGTCACCCATGCGATGATGGAGCCCCACGCCGCGCTGGCCGAGTTCGACCCCGAGCGCGGCCGGCTGACGCTGCATTCGGTCACCCAGGTGCCCTATTACGTGCACCTGTCGCTGGCGCGCTGCCTTGACATGGACCCCGCGCAGATCCGCGTCATCAAGCCCTTCGTCGGCGGCGGCTTCGGGGCGCGCACCGAAACGCTGAACTTCGAGATCATCACCGCATTGCTGGCCCGCAAGGCCGGGGGGCGGGTGCTGATGCAGCTGACGCGCGAAGAAACCTTCCTCACCCATCGCGGGCGCCCGGCAACGCGGGTGAAGCTGAAGCTGGGGCTGACGAAACAAGGCCGGCTGACCGCCGTCGAGGCCGAGGTGACCCAGGCCGGCGGCGCCTATGCCGGCTACGGCATCGTCACCATCCTTTACGCCGGAGCGCTTCTGCAGGGGCTCTATGCGGTCGAGAACGTGAAATATGACGGCTACCGCGTCTATACCAACACGCCCCCCTGCGGGGCGATGCGTGGGCACGGCACGGTGGATGTGCGCCACGCCTTCGAGTGCCTGCTGGACCGCATGGCGCGCGAGACGGGCCTGGACCCCTTCGACGTGCGGCGTGCAAACCTGCTGGAGCCGCCGCTGTTCACGGCCAACGGGCTGATGGTCAATTCCTGCGGCCTGGGCGAATGTCTCGACCGGGTCGAAGCGGCCAGCGGCTGGGCCGAACGCCGCGGCCGCCTGCCGCGCGGGCGGGGGCTGGGCATGGCCTGTTCGCACTATGTCAGCGGCGCGGCCAAACCCGTTCACTGGACGGGCGAGCCGCATGCCGTGGTGGCGCTGAAGCTCGATTTCGACGCCGGGGTGACGGTGCTGACGGGGGCCTCGGATATCGGGCAGGGTTCGTCCACCATCGTGGCGCTGGCCGCGGCCGAGGTGCTGGGCATCGACATGGGCCGCATCCGCGTCGTCGCCAATGACAGCGCGATCACGCCCAAGGACAACGGCTCCTATTCCTCGCGGGTGACCTTCATGGTCGGCAATGCCGCCATCGCCGCAGCCAGGGCGCTGCGCGAAAAACTGGTGGCGGCCGCCGCCGAAAAGCTGGAAGTCGCCCCCGAGGAGGTGGACTGCGCGGGCGAGACCTTCTTCGTGCCCGGCGCCTCGCAATCTGAACTGTCCTTCCGCGAGGTGGCCCTGGCCGCGCTGGCAAAGGAAGGCACGATCACCGTCAAGGGCAGCTTCTCGACCCCGCCCGAAGCCCAGGGCGGGCGCCATCGCGGCGGTGCGGTGGGGTCCACGATGGGCTTTTCCTATGCTGCGCAGGTGGTCGAGGTGGCGGTGGACGAGGACACCGGGCAGATCACCATCGAACGGGTCTGGGCGGCGCTCGACTGCGGATATGCCATCAATCCTCTGGCGGTCGAGGGCCAGATCGAGGGCTCCGTATGGATGGGCATGGGGCAGGCAATGGCCGAGGAAACCCGCTATGTGGCGGGTCTGCCCGCCCATGCCGGACTGATGGACTACCGATTCCCCACCATCGCCGAATCGCCCCCCATCGAGGTCCAGATCGTCGAAAGCATCGACCCCAACGGCCCCTTCGGCGCCAAGGAGGCCGGCGAAGGCGCGCTGGCGGGCTTTCCTCCGGCGCTGGTCAACGCCGTGGCCGATGCCGTGGGGCTGGACGTGAATTTCCTTCCGGTGACGCCGGACAGGCTGCTGGATGCGCTGGTGCGCTTCCGCCGCGCCCGCCGCAACAGGGACAGGGCGGAGGCCGCGTCATGACCGCCCCCCTGCCCCCCTTCGAGATCCTCCGACCGGCAAGCCTGGACGAAGCCCTGCGCGCCCTTGCTGCCAATCCCGGCGCGCGGCTGCTGGCGGGGGGCACCGATCTGCTGGTCAATCTGCGCCGGGGCATCGGCAGCCCCGGCCTGCTGATCGATCTGGGCAATGTCGAGGGATTCGACGACATCTCGGCCACCAAGGATGGCGGGCTGCGCATTGGCGCAGGCGTGCGGCTGGCCCGCCTCGAACGCGAAGCGCGCCTCCGGGCGGGCTATCTTTCCGTGGCCCGCGCAGCCGGTTCCGTCGCCGCCCCCACCCACCGCGAGGTGGCCACGCTGGGGGGCAACCTGTGCCTCGACACCCGGTGCCTGTACTACAATCAAAGCGAATGGTGGCGCCGTTCCAACGGCTGGTGCCTGAAGCTTCGCGGAGACATCTGCCACGTCGCCCCGCAGGGCAATCGCTGCCGGGCGGCCTTCAGCGGCGACCTGGCCCCGGCGCTGATGGTGCACGGGGCCCGAATCGAACTTGCCGGCCCGGACGGCGCCCGCCGGCTGCCGCTTGCCGATTTCTATCACGAGGACGGGGCGGCGCATCTGCGGCTGCAGGCAGGCGAGATGGTCGTCGCCGTTCACCTGCCGCCGCCCGCCGGCGCGTCGGACTATGAAAAGATCCGCGTTCGCGGCGCCATCGATTTCCCGCTGGCCGGGGTCGCGGTGGCATCGGCGCGCGAAGGCGGTGCAACGCGGCTTCGGGTGGCGGTGACGGGCACCAACTCGTGCCCGGTCGCGGTCGAGCTGCCCGCCCTGCCTGCCGGCGCCGAGGCCGGGCCGTTTCTGAAGGATCTGGGCAAGCGGGTGCAAAGGGCGGTCTCGCCCCAGCGCAGCACCACCATTGCGCCGCATTACCGGCGGCTGGCGGCGGCGGCGGTGGCCGAGCGGCTGGCCCGGCGGCTGCTTGCGCAACAGGGGCAGGGCGAGGCGTGATCGGATCGGTTCCCGGTACCACGTGGAAGGCGGATGACGGGCTGCATGTGGACACCCGCGGGCTGGGACCGCCCGATCCGATGGTGGCGATCCTGTGGCATGTGGAAAACCTCCCCCCGGACTGCCCCATCATTGCCCATCTCGACCGCTATCCCGTCCACCTTTTCCCCGAACTGGTCGCGCGCGGGTGCCGTTACGAGGTGCTGGAGACCCGCCCCGGCGACGTGCGCATCCTTCTGAGGCCCGCACCATGAGCATGTCCACCGGCTTTCTGAGCGGCGCAAGGGACCGCCTCCTGCCGGCTTCGATCCCGTTCCGGTTCTTCCTGTCCGCGGCGCTGTTCCAGATCCTCGCCTGGGTGGCGCTGCTGGCCGGGGCCGAGGAAGTGCCCGGCTTCTCCGGCGGCGCCGGGCCGGTGCTGGCGGCGATCCACCTGATCACCCTGGGCGTGCTGGCGATGACGGCGATGGGGGCCAGCTATCAGCTGCTGCCCGTGGCCACCCGCCGGCCGCTGGCCCGGACATGGCCCGCGGCGCTGAGCTTCTGGCTGTATCTGCCGGGAGTGATCCTGCTGAGCTGGGGCATGGCGAGCAGCGACCCCCGCGCCATGCTGGCGGGGCTGGGCCCGGTGCTGGCGGGACTTGCGCTTTTCGCGCTGCTGATGGCCGACAACCTGCGCCGCGCCGGGTCGGTGGCGGTCGTGGCCGGACATGGCTGGGGCGCGCTGGCCATGCTGGTTGCCGCGGCCACGCTGGGGGGTACCCTGCTGCTTTCCCTCGCATCCGGCTATGACGCGGGGGCGGACCAGGGCGCACTTGCCGCGCTGCACATGGTCGTGGCGGCCTACGGGTTCATGGGACTGCTGGTGCTGGGGCTGAGCCTGATCCTGGTGCCGATGTTCGTCCTCTCGCGCAGCCTGCCGCCGGGGCCGGGCTGGGCGCAGCTGGGCCTTGCGCTTGCGGCGCTGGCGGCGTTCGCGGCGGGGTTCGGGGCGGACCTTCCGCTGCTGTCCTGGGGAGGTCTGGTCCTGGCGGCCGCGGCGGCGGGGACGCATCTGTGGCTGATGCAAAGGGCGCTGTCCATGTCGATGCGGCGGCGGCTGGGGCTGCCCTTCGTGCAGATCCGCGCGGGATGGGCGCTGCTGGTCCTCAGTCTCGCCCTT
>JALTNO010000317.1 GCA_027000645.1 Paracoccaceae bacterium
GGTCGGCGCGGTCCTCGGCCTTCTTCATCCCGGCATAGCCCATGCGGGTGCCTTTCACCTCGGCCCGCGGCTTGGTCAGGAAGGCGTCGAGGCGCTCGACGCTCCACTCTCCGCCATGGGCTTTCAGCGCCTTGGAATAGCGAAACCCTTCAACCGAGGCCACCGGTCGCCCGACCACGCCGTAGAGGTTGGGCCCGGCCCGGTTCTTGCCGCCCTTGTCCACCGTGTGGCAGGCCTTGCATGACTTGAACAGCTTTTCGCCGCGCGCAGGGTCGGCCCCGGACAGAAGTGCATCCAGTTCGGCCAGCGCCGGGGGCGCGGCCAGAGCAGACAGGCAGAGCGACAGCGCCGCCCATGAAGTGGCAGTTTTCATCATTGCGTCCCGTTTCCAGAAGAAGGATGGGCCGGAGCGGCGCGTGACCGCTCCGGCAGTCGTTCAGCCCACGCGCAGCCCGACGCGGTGCATGGAGTTGTTGAGGTACCCCTTGGGATTCCAGTCGATGGCAAAGGGCTGCATCTCGCCGGCGCTGTCGGTGGCCCGCGCCCAGACTTCGTAATAGCCCTTCATCGGGAACTTCACCCTGGCGCGCCAGTTCTGCCAGGCACCTTCGTTGACCGGCGCGTCCAGCTCGGCCGGCATCCATGTCTTGCCGAAGTCGATGGTGATTTCCACCTTGTCGATCGACCTGTCACCCGACCACGCATGGCCGCGCACCTCGGTTTCCATGGCGGTCATGTCGGTGTTGTTGGCCGGGTAGGTGATGAGCGACTTGACCGGCATCCGCTCGATGATGACGAAATCCTCGGTCGGCACCTTGTCGCCCGGGGCCACCGGATAGGCGGGCACGCGGTAGGACTTGCCGGTCATTTTCGGCCCGTCATGCACCTGGTCGCGCAGCCAGATCCGGGTTAGCCACTTCTGCGAACACGATCCCGGCCAGCCCGGCACCACCAGCCGCAGCGGCGCCCCGTTCATCGGGTGCAGCGCCTCGCCGTTCATTTCGAAGGCGATCAGCACATTGTCGGTCATCGCCTTGGCGATCGGCACCCCGCGCGAGATCGGGATCTTGTTCGGGTCGCCCGAGAGATGCGTGTCGGCCCCGTAATGGGCGGTATAGATCACGTTCGACTGCACGCCCGCCTTGTTGAGCACGTCCTTCAGCCGCACCCCGGTCCATTCCGAGCAGGCCACCGCGCCATAGGTCCACTGGTTGCCTCTGGCCGGCGGGTCGAAGAACGCCCGGCCGTTGCCGCCGCATTCCAGCGCCAGCGCCATGGTCACCACCTCGAACTGGTTGCGCAGATCGGCGATGCTCAGCTTCAGCGGGTTGTCCACGAAACCGTCGATGGTCAGCATCCAGCTGTCGGGATCCATGTTCTCGGGCGGGATCCCGTTGTTGCGAATGAAGTGGCGGTTGGTGGGCGTGATCGGATCGTCCAGCAGTTCGGGCGGGGTTTCGGCGTTGACCGGGCGATCATTCAGCAGGGACAGACCGTCCTTGCCCTTCAGGATGTCCTGCGAGGCCAGCGCCGCCGGTACCATTCCGGCCGGCATGTTGGCCCCGAAGGGAATGTTGGTTCCGACCATGGCCGCCATGGTGGCAAGCCCGGTCCGCTTGAGAAAGCCGCGACGGTCCGGGTCGGCTGGCTGTTCGGGCATTTCGCCTGGCGAAACGCCCGCGACGGCATCATGCCGGTGCGAGTCGCGCTTCTTTTCGTCATCTGTCCTCATGTGGTCCTCCCTGATCCACGTCTTGCACGTTTCCCATCCCGCCGGCACCAGGCCGGCAGGATGTGAAAAAGTGACGTTTCAGGGTCCGGTTTTATTCCCGCCCGCGGACAGGCGGTGAAATTCCCGCGTCCTGCGGGATGCCTATTCCGCGGCCTTGCGCCGGTTGCCGGTGTCTTCCACGCTGTAGAGATAATCCCGTGTGATCGGCACCGCGTCGATCCGTTTGCCCAGCTGGAACTGGAACACGGCCTGCATGTCCTCTTCGAAGGTCATGTAGCAGGCAGTCAGGTAATAGCGCCACATGCGCACGAAGCGCTCGTCGTAAAGGCGGCGCACCTCGTCGATATGCATGTCGAACCGCGCCAGCCAGTGCCGCAGCGTTTTCGCGTAGTGCAGCCGCAGCACCTCGACGTCGAAGTTCCACAGCCCCGCGGCCTCGATCGGGCCGGCCAGTTCCGACATGGACGGGATGTAGCCGCCGGGGAAGATGTATTTCGTGATCCACCGGCTTTGCGCATAGGGCGGCGAACAGGCCCCGATGGTGTGGATCAGCGCAATGCCGTCCGGTTCAAGAAGATCGGCCACCTTCCCGAAATATTCGCGGTAGTGCGGCACGCCCACATGCTCCAGCATCCCCACCGAGACGATCCGGTCGAAAGGTTCGGAAATGGTGCGGTAGTCCTGAAGGCGGAATTCGACCTGGTCCTCCAGCCCGGCCGCGGCCACGCGCGCACGCGCGGTCGCCAGCTGGTTTTCCGACAGCGTGACCCCGACCACCCGCGCGCCGTAGTCGCGGGCCAGCGTCATCGCCATGCCCCCCCAGCCGCAGCCGATATCGAGCACCCTCATCCCCGGTTCGATCCGCAGCTTGGCGGCGATATGGGCCTTCTTGGCCGCCTGGGCCTCTTCCAGGGTCATGTCGGGATGGGCGAAATAGGCGCAGGAATACTGCATGTCCTCATCCAGGAACATCCGGTAGAGATCGTCCGAGATGTCGTAGTGATGGGCCACGTTCTTCTGCGCGGTCGATTCGGTATTGCGCAGGATCCAGGTCTGCGCCAGGTAGCGCGTCTTGCTCAGGGCCCGCACCCACAACGGCATCCGTCGCTCCTGCCGGTTGCGCATGACTACCCGGAGCAACCCTTCCAGATCGTCGTTTTCGGGTATCAGCGTCCCGTCCATGTACCCCTCGCCCAGTGCCAGTTCCGGGTTCAGGCACAAGGCCCGGATCGTCGCGGGCGAAGTGATCCGCACGCTTGCGCGCGGCTCGTCATCCCGGCCGTAAACCGCCTTGCGGCCGTCCGGAAAGATCACGCTCAACTGACCATCGCTGATCAGGCGCGATACCATCCTGTGAAAAACCGTCTCCCACATCGGTCAACCCCCCGTGTCTGTTCCAGTATCAGACGCTTGCCAGTTCAAGACGTTACACCAGAGTCCCAATTTCACAAATACCGGGGTGTTTCGGGGGTGTTTCGGGCGGCTTCGGGGCGGCGGCCCTTGACTTCACCGGCATGGCGCGCTGTATCGGCGCGACGTTTCTCACGCCCGAGGGGACAAGACAGATGCACGCCTTCCGCAGCCATACCTGCGCCGAACTCACCAGTGCCGATGTCGGCAGCACCGTCCGCCTGTCCGGCTGGGTTCACCGGGTCCGCGACCACGGCGGTATCCTGTTCATCGACCTGCGCGACCATTACGGCATCACCCAGGTCCTGTGCGACCCCGACAGCCCCGTTTTCGACGAAGTGGAAAAGCTGCGCGCCGAATGGTGCATCCGCATCGACGGCGAGGTGAAGGCGCGCGACCCGGAACTGATCAACCCGAAGATTCCCACCGGCGAGATCGAGGTCTTCATCCGCGACATGGAAGTGCTGGGTCGTGCCGCGGAACTGCCGCTGCAGGTGTTCGGTGATCAGGAGTACCCCGAGGAAACCCGTCTGCGCTATCGCTATCTCGACCTGCGGCGCGAGGCGATGCAGACCAACATGAAGCTGCGCTCGGACGTGGTGGCCTCGATGCGGCGGCGCATGTGGGACATCGGGTTCCGCGAATTCCAGACCCCGATCATCACCGCCTCTTCCCCCGAGGGGGCGCGTGACTTCCTCGTGCCCTCGCGTCTGCATCCGGGCAAGTTCTACGCGCTGCCGCAGGCGCCACAACAGTTCAAGCAGCTGATCATGGTCAGCGGCTTCGACAGGTATTTCCAGATCGCGCCATGCTTCCGCGACGAAGATCCGCGGGCCGACCGCAGCCCGACGGATTTCTACCAGCTCGACATGGAAATGTCCTTCGTCACCCAGCAGGACGTGTTCGACACCATCCAGCCGGTGATCGAAGGCATTTTCGAGGAATTCGGCAACGGCGCCAAGGTGGACAGGCACTGGCCGCAGATTTCCTACAAGGATGCTGCGCTGTGGTATGGCACCGACAAGCCCGACCTGCGCAACCCGATCAAGATGCAGGATGTGTCCGAACATTTCCGCGGCTCGGGTTTCAAGATCTTCGCCTCGCTGCTGGAGCAGGAAGGAACCCAGATCCGCGCCATTCCGGCCCAGGGCGGCGGCAGCCGAAAGTTCTGCGACCGCATGAACGCCTTTGCCCAGAAGGAAGGCCTGCCGGGGATGGGCTACATCTTCTGGCGCGAGGGCGAAAACGGGGTCGAGGCCGCCGGCCCGCTGGCCAAGAACATCGGCTCCGAACGCACCGAGGCGATCCGCCGGCAGCTGGGGCTGGGCAAGGGCGATGCGGCCTTCTTCCTGGGCGGCAGGCCGTCCGCCTTCGAGGCGGTGGCCGCCAAGGCCCGCAACGTGATCGGCGAAGAGCTGGGCCTGACCGAAAAGAACCGCTTTGCCTTTGCCTGGGTCGTCGATTTCCCGATGTACGAAAAGGACGAGGAAACCGGCGCGATCGACTTCAGCCACAACCCCTTCTCCATGCCCCAGGGCGGGCTGGAGGCGCTGGAGGGCGACCCGCTGGAGGTTCTGGGCTGGCAGTACGATCTGGCGTGCAACGGCTACGAGATCCTCTCCGGCGCGATCCGGAATCACCGGCTCGACATCATGTTCAAGGCATTTTCCCTGGCCGGATATGACGAGGACGAGGTGCGCCGCCGCTTCGGGGGCATGGTCAATGCGTTTCAGTACGGTGCGCCCCCGCACGGAGGCTGCGCCGCCGGGATCGACCGGATCGTGATGCTTCTGGCAGACACCGCCAATATCCGCGAAGTCATCATGTTCCCGATGAACCAGCGTGCCGAGGATCTGATGATGTCGGCCCCCAGCGACCCCTCGCCCGAGCAGCTCATGGAACTGGGGCTGCGGGTCATCCCGCAGGAGTAGTGTCAGGCGCCGCCATGACCCCGCGCGCCCCCGGCGCATCGGGTGAGGCAGGCGCGACATGCCGGCGCGCATCGCGATCCGCCTGACCGGAGATGGGCCGGACCGTGCCGCGGCCCGACTGCCACGGGGAACGGCCGGAGCCGGGCAGCCTCAGATCGCTTCGCGTTGCTGCAGCCTTTGTTGCACAAGCCCGGCGACATGCGCGGCCAGCGGCGCGGCGGGCCTGCCTTCATTGCGGGCGCGGGCCAGTCGCTCGGCCGCATCGGCAAGCGCGGTATCGCTTGCGCAGCGGGCGATGCTGCCCACGAACTGGGCGACATAGTCCAAAACGCGTTCGTCCTCGGCGTCGGCCAGGACATCGGCGACATGGGCCATGTCGTCCCGGTAGGTCAGGGGATCGGGCGAAATCTCGTCATCCTGTACCCGCCACGGGCCTGCCGGGCGGCGCTCTTCCGGCAGCAGCGTCAGAATCGTGCGCTGGAAGGTCAGCAGCGACGTGACCGGCTTGGCCAGAAACCCGTCGGCCCCGGCGGCGCGGGCGGCATCCTCGGCAAAGTCGTCGCCGGACATGCCCAGAATGGCGGCTACCCGGGGCGTTGCCCGCGACAGTTCCGAAATCAGTTCAAGACCCGAACCGTCAGGCAGGCCAAGATCGACGACGATCGCCGATGGCCGGTATATCTGCAGGTGACGACGTGCCGAGGCCAGGCAGTCGGCGCGGCGGATGCGGGCGCCGCTTCGCAGGCACAGCAGCCGCATGGCGTCGCAGGCATAAAGGCTGTCCTCGACCACGAGGATGGTCAGACCCAGAAGCGGCCGGGCCGGCGTGGGCAGGCGGTGCGGGGCGATGAAGGGATCCGAATCATCCATTGGTGGGCCTCCTTTCCGGTTGTCCGGGAAAGCCTAGGCGTGGCTGGCTAATGATCGGTTAACGATGTCATCCGTCACATCTGTGCAGAAGCGGGGCTGATACCGGACTGCCACGGGCGACGGGGGCATGTCCCGGCGATGCAGATCTGCCCTGTGGGCGAGGCGCCAGTTGCCGCGAATATCGCCGTCGCGGCCGCGACGGATCCGCCTTGTGCGGGAAACGTCCACTTGCTCTCGAATGGACTTGCCCCCATAAACCCCGCGAACCGCAAACCGGAGGAGACAACTGCATGATCGGCCGCCTGAACCATGTTGCCATCGCCGTTCCCGACCTCGAGGCCGCGGCCGAACAGTACCGCGCCACGCTGGGCGCGAAAGTGGGCGCGCCGCAGGACGAACCGGATCACGGCGTGACGGTGGTGTTCATCGAACTGCCCAACACCAAGATCGAGCTTCTCCACCCCCTGGGCGAGAACAGCCCCATCGCGGGATTTCTGGAAAAGAATCCCTCGGGCGGCATCCATCACCTGTGCTATGAGGTGGACGACATCATTGCCGCCCGCGATCACCTGAAGGCGTCGGGCGCCCGCGTTCTGGGCGACGGGAATCCAAGGATCGGCGCGCATGGCAAGCCGGTGCTGTTCCTTCACCCCAAGGACTTCAACGGCTGCCTGATCGAGCTGGAACAGGCCTGATCGGGAAACGCACCGGAAATTCACCGGGCGCGGTATCGCCGCCGCTGCAAGGAGAGTACGCACATGAACATCGTCTCCGGGCTCGTCCTCTACTCGGTCTTGTGGTTCATGACCTACCTGGTCGTGATTCCGATCCGCCTGAAAACCCAGGGCGACGTGGGCGAGGTGATCCCGGGCACCCATGCCGGCGCCCCCCAGGTTCACAACTTGCGCAAGAAGGCTGTCATTACGACGCTGGTCGCCTTCGTCATCTGGCTGGTCCTGGCGGCGATCATCATATCCGGCGTGATCAGCCTCGAGGCCATCGACAGGTGGACCGCATCCACCGGCTGGCGTCCGGCCAACTGACACGTCTCTTCCCTGTCGGCGGTCTCAACGGCTGTCGCCGAGCGCGTGATAGATATGGGTAAAGGTGGCCGCGCCCAGGATCGGGATCACCAGGTTCACCAGCGGCACCGACAGCGGTACCGCCATCAGGGTGCCGGCCAGCCAGATCGTCGGCGCATGCCGGCTTCGCATCTCCCGCGCGCGGGTGCGTCCCACCCGTCGCATGGCCGCGATGGTGAAATATTCCCGCCCCAGAAGGAATCCGTTCAAGGCCCAGAAGATGAACGGCGCGAGGGGGGCAAGGATCAGATAGAGAACCAGCGCCAGCAGGTTTGCCACGATCAGCACGCCAAGAAAGCCCGCCGTATCGCGCAGCGCTTCGCCCAGGGGAACCCCGCGCGCTGGAGGCAGATGCGGGTAATGCCGATCCTCGACCGCCTGCGCGACCTCGTCAAGGAACAGCGAGGTAAAGGCCGAGGCCACCGGCACCATCAGGAACACCGACAGCACCAGCATCGCCAGGGCCGAAGAATAGGCCAGCATGTCGCCCACCCAGGTCACCTCGCCGACCAGGGGCAGGGTCATCGAGTCGCCCGCCAGAAACCGCACGAGCCATGTGAAGGCGGCAGTGACGGCGACCAGCAGACCAAGCGTGAGCCCCACTCCCAGCATCAGCACCCGGCGAAAGCGCCGGTCGCCGAGCTGACCCAGCGCCAGCAGGAAGGCACGCAGGATCATCGGGAAAGCCAGACAGTCCTGGCGGCGATATCCGGGCGGGGTCGTTCCGGCGGGGTGACGGTCTCGGTCCCGATATGGATGAACCCGGCGATGCGCTCATGCGGCGCAAGGCCCAGCCCCTGTTCCCGAAAGACCGGATCATGGGCAACCCATCCGCTCAGCCAGTTCGCCCCCCAGCCCGAGGCCAGCGCCGCATTGAGAAGCGCAAGACAGACCGCGCCGGCGGAATAGGTCTGTTCGACGGCAGGCACCTTCTGCGATTCCACTGGCGATTCGATCACCGCGACGACCGTGATGTCGCGCGCGAACTGGTCGCGCGCCTTCTCGATGTCGCGGGCCTCCTTTCCCAGCGTCCGGCCCCGCTCTTCGGCAAGGGCCGCCAGCCGGGGCATGGCGCCCCGTTCGATCACGACGAACCGCCAGGGCTCGAGCTTGCCGTGATCGGGGCTGCGGGCCGCCGCGGTCAGGAGCGGCATCAGCTCCTCGCGCGCAGGCCCCGGTGCGGTCAGGGTCTTTGCCGGTCGCGACCTGCGCGTCAGCAGGAAATCAAGAACAGCCTGGTTGCGTTCGGGCATATGTGAAACCTTTTTACATCGCGTTGCCCCTATCTCGGCCATCCAGGCGCGGGATTCAAGATGCGTCGGAACACCGCCCTACCCGATTCGCCTGTTTTCCCCTTCATCTTGCGAAAAATACTCCGGGGAGCGCGAGGGGCAGAGCCCCTCGCCACCGGCCCTTCGCCACGGGCGCCCGGGGTGGTGGAATCCGGCCGCCGCCTGATGCATGATGGGCCCATGGCAAAACCCAGGGCCGGAACCCTTCCCGATCTTGCAGATCTCGCCGTGCCGGGCACCGAGATCACCCTTCGCGTGACCCCGAAGGCCGCGCGCAACAGCCTCGTGCAGACAAGGGAGGGGTTGAAGGCGGCGGTGACCGCGGCTCCGGAAAACGGCAAGGCGAACGCGGCCGCGCGGGCGCTGCTGGCGCGCGCAATGAAGGTCGCGCCGACCCGTCTGGAGCTGAAACGCGGCGCAACCTCGCGGCAGAAGACCTTCGTCTATACCGGCCCCTGAACGGATCAGTCCCCGCGCGCCAGCCGCTCGGCCTTCTTGCGTACCAGCACCGTGCGCAGATCATGCATCGCCAGAAGCAGCGCGTCGGTCACCTCTTCCAGCTGTGCGTCGGTGGCGCGCGACTGCGCCCAGTGGGCGGTGAGGTTCAGATGATCCACTGCCCGGAATATGTCGTCGATGTCCCGCCGGGCAAGGATTTCCCGGCGCTCTTCCATCCATGACCGGATTGCATGCAGGTCGCGTTCGCTCAGTTCCCGCTTGCCATGTGGACGGATTTCGCCATTGCGGATATTGACCACCGCGATCTGGTCCATCTCGATGCGGCGTTGCCGGTTCTGCGTGTCCACCCGGAACACGAAGGCCCCGTTTTCGCGGACCCTGAAGTAGAATTCCGGAAGCTCTGCGACCATGCCTCTCCCCTTCTATTTCAACGATGCGCAGAAGGACTGGATGCGCGTGCAGGCCTCTTTCAGGGCCTCGTCGGCCACAGCGTAGCTGATGCGGAAATGCGGCGAAAGCCCGAAGGCCGCACCGGGCACAACGGCAACCTGCGCCTCGTCCAGAAGCGCGCCGGCAAAGGCCTCGTCGCTGTCGATCAGTCTGCCGCCCGGTGTTCTGCTCCCGATCAGCCCCGCGATCGAGGGATAGACATAGAACGCCCCTTGCGGCACCGGGCAGGTCACGCCGGGGATGGCATTCATCATCGCCACCACCAGGTCGCGGCGACGGCGGAAGGCGGCATTGCGGGCGGCGATGAAATCCTGCGGGCCGGTCAGGGCCTCGACCGCCGCCCACTGACTGATGGAGCAGGGGTTGGTGGTCGATTGCGACTGGATCTTCCGCATCGCGGCAATCAACTCGGCCGGCCCGCCCGCATAGCCGATCCGCCAGCCGGTCATGGCATAGGCCTTGGACAGCCCGTTGCAGGTGAGCGTGCGCCCGAAAAGGCCGGGCTCCACCTGGGCGGGGGTGCAGAATTCGAACTCGTCGAAGACCAGGTGTTCATAGATGTCATCGCTCATCACCCACACTCGATCGTGACGCATCAGCACCTCGGTCAGCGCCTCGAGATCGTCCCGCGTGTAACCGGCGCCGGTGGGGTTGGCGGGCGAATTGAAGACGAACCACTTGCTGCGCGGGGTGATCGCGGCCTCCAGCGCCTCTGCCGTGAGTCTGAACCCGTTGTCGATCCGGGTTTCCACGATCACCGGCGTGCCGCCGGCCAGCCGGACCATGTCGGGGTAGCTGACCCAGTAGGGCGCGGGGATCACGACCTCGTCGCCGGGATCGAGGGTAGCCACAAGCGCGTTGAACAGGATCTGCTTGCCGCCCGAGGCGACGCTGATCTGCGCGCGGTCGTAATCCAGCCCGTTGTCGCGGGCGAACTTGGCGCGGATGGCATCCTTCAGCTCGGGGATGCCGTCGACGGTGGTGTATCGGGTCCTGCCCTCTTCGATCGCACGGATGCCGGCGGCGCGGATGTTGTCCGGGGTGGGAAAGTCCGGCTCGCCCGCGGCAAGGCCGATCACGTCGTGACCTGCCGCGCGCATCTCCTGCGCCCGGGTCGATATGGCGACGGTGGGCGACGGCCTGATGCGGGATACTGTCGCGGAAAGGAAACTCATGGGCGGCCTCGGTTTGCAGCTTGGGCCGGACTGTCTTAGGGTGCGCCCGGCAAGCGTTCAAGCGGGTTGGCGCAAGGCCGAGGGCAGGGTGATGGTGGACGAGGACTTCGACTGGTACGGACCGGATGCGGCGACCTTCGGCGACCGGGTGGCTGCCGCGCGCGAAGCCGCCGGCATGTCGCAGGGGCAGCTGGCGCGCCGGCTGGGGGTGAGGAAGTCCACGCTGGAGGCGTGGGAGGCCGACATGTCCGAACCCCGCGCCAACAAGCTGACGATGATGGCCGGGCTTCTGAACGTGTCGATCCCGTGGCTTCTCACCGGCGAGGGCGAGGGCATGACCGAGCCGGCCGAGGAAGGTTCGGACGACGAGGATTGTCGCGAGATCCTGACCGAACTGCGGGCGATCCGAACCGAGATGCGTGCCAGCGCCGAGCGCGTGGCGCGGCTGGAAAAGCGCCTGAGGCGCATTCTCAACGAACGGACGGAATGACGAACGATGGGTGAAACACGCGAGCATCGCATCAAGCGGATGAAGATGCGTTCGATGCGGCGGGGCATCAAGGAAATGGATCTGATCCTGAGCGCCTATGCCGAAACCCGTCTGGACGGTTTGAGCGAACCCGAGCTGGACCTTTACGATTCCCTGCTGGAGGTGCCCGACCAGGAACTGTTCCAGTGGGTTCTCGGGCGCGTGCAGGCGCCCGACCGCTTTGCCGGTCTCGTTGCGGAACTGGCGCAGGTCCTTCAGAAATAGACAAGATCCGGCTTAACGGATTATTCGGCAATTGCCGTCATGCTGGCCACGACTGGATCGTGTCGGAGAAGTGGATGAGCATGCAACGGCAGATCGCGCCGGCGGCCCCGCGCGGCTTCATGGCCGGCTATCTTGAAACCCTCGCGCTGGTAGAGCGGCTGCACCGGCTTTTGCTGGACGTCATCAAGGACGAGTTCGAGCGGTTGGGGATCCTCGAACTCAACGCCGTTCAGGCGCTGCTGCTGTTCAATATCGGCGACAACGAGGTCACGGCGGGCGAGTTGAAGACCCGCGGCTATTACCAGGGAAGCAATGTCAGCTACAATCTCAAGAAGCTGGTGGAACTGGGTTACATGCACCATCAGCGATGCGAAATCGACCGGCGTTCGGTCCGGGTGCGGCTGACCGAACGCGGGCGCGAGATTCGCGACATCGTGGCCGCCCTGTTCGCGCGCCACGCCGAAGGGTTGCAAAGCCGGGGCGTGATCGGGCTGGAGGGGATCGACGAGATTGCCGCCACGCTGAAGCGGGTCGAACGATACTGGACCGACCAGATCCGGTATATCTACTGACGGGGTCCGGTATCGGCTGCTGCGCTGATCGGCCCGCGCCCCTGTGCCGCGCGTGCGGGCAAACCGAGGCCGATCGTCACCACCGCGAGTTCGCGCTCCAGCTTGCGCCGCATCGCGCGTTCGTAATCCCTGAACCCCCACGCGATTTCCAGGAACGCCCCGGGCCCGCGCAACACCTCGTTGCGATAGAAACCGATCAGTTCGTCATTTTCCTCCTGGTCGGGGCCGAGGATGGCCAACCCGTTCACCCTGGTGCCCTGGAAGGGAAAGGCGCGATAGGCCGAGGCCGGAGGAAACCCCTCGTTGTTCTTCCCGTCCCCGGCCATGTCGAGCGTGCGCGCAAGGCAGTCGGGCGCGCGGTTCAACAACCCCGCACCATAGGCTCAGGACCCATTGATTGGCAATCGCTGGTGTGATTCACTGGCGAAAAAATCGGGTGGTGAGATGAGCAATCTTTTCTGGCTGACGGAGGCGCAGATGGAGCGCCTGCGGCCCTTCTTCCCC
>JALTNO010000318.1 GCA_027000645.1 Paracoccaceae bacterium
CCAGAAGCTCGCCTTCATGGCCGGCCCGGCGCAGCTCGGCAACCAGCCGGCGGATGTAGCGGTCCAGCAGCGGTTGCACCGCCGCATTCGCCGCCGCGGTCACTCCGCGTTCGAATTCGCGGCTTTCAGACAGCAGCGCATGCGCCATGGTGATGTGGTCGCTGGGCCAGAACGCGCCCAGGATTTCCGCCGCGCGCAACTCGTGCGCCGGGTTGGCATAGGCGTGCAGGAAATGCACCACCACCGCCTCGCAGCCGGCCTTCAGCAGCCGTTTCCCCGCCGCCCGCACGGCCGCTTCGTCCAGGGGCTCGACCACCTGCCCGTCGCAGTCCATCCGCTCGGGCACCTCCAGCCGCAGGTCGCGCGGGATCAGGGGGGTGAAGGTGCCGGTCATCCCGTAGGGGCGGGGGCGGGTGCGCCGGCCAAGCTCGAGCACGTCGCGGAAGCCCCGGGTGGTGATCAGGCCGGTTTTCGCCAGCTTGCGTTCGAGAACGGCATTGGTGGTGGTCGTCGTGCCATGCACGATCAGATCCAGCCCGCGCAGGTCGCAGCCCGCCGTCCGCAGGGCTTCCATCACCCCGAAGGCCTGGTTGTCCGGGGTGGTGGGCACCTTGGCCAGCCGCACCTGCCCCGTTGCCTGGTCAAGCGCGATCAGGTCGGTAAAGGTGCCGCCGACATCCACGCCGACCACCGCGCCGGAAGACCGTTCCGCCATGCCCCTCCCCGAAGCCTGCCTGTCGGGAGCAGGTTTCATCGGGGGCGCGTGGTTGTCAACTCGCGCATGTCCCGTGGCCGCGCACGGCCGCATGGCCTGGCCGGCGGCACGATTCGTTCAAGAAACTGGACAGATTGCGGCCGAGGCTGCACAATTTGTGCCAACCGGCCCGGCAAACGGGCCGGACCGACTGCCAGCATGGGGGAAAATCCGATGACCGATTCGACCGGGAAGCCTGCCGGGACGACCCGCCGGGGCGCGCTGAAGACGCTGGGCCTTGCCGCCGGGGGGGCGGCGGCATCCACGACACTGCCGCTGTGGGCGCGTTATGCCGGCGCGCAGAGTGCCGAACCCATCCGTATCGGCTTCCAGGTTCACCGCACCGGCATCGGTGCGGCCTATGGCCGGTGGTACGAGCGCACCACCACGGCCGCGGCAAGGCGGATCAACGCGGAGGGCGGCATCAACGGCCGGCCGGTGGAGATCGTCGCCGAGGATGATGGCACCGATCCCAAGCGCGGCGCCGAGGTGGTCGAGAAATTCGCCAACCAGCACAAGGTGGACGTGGCCTTCGGCACCCTGTTCAGCCATGTGGTCATCGGCGCGGCCCCGCGCGCGGGCGAGTTGAAGCTGCCCTATTTCGTGGTTTCCGAAGGCCATCATGTGGCCAGCGGCATGCTGAACCGCTGGACCTTGCAGCCCGGCATCACCGACGTGAAAAGCCAGGTTCAGGCGATGGCGCCCTTCGTGAAGGAGAACCTGGGAAAGAAGGTCACGATGATCTTTCCCGACTTCGCCTTCGGCCACAATCACCGCGATTTCTTCACCGCGGCGATGGAGGCGCAGGGCGGCAAGGTGCTGGAACAGATTGCGATTCCGCCGACCGAGACCAGCTTCACCCGCTATTTCCCGAAGATCCCGCGCGAGACGGAGGTGCTCTATCACGTCATGGTCGGCCCGGCGGTGCTGACCTTCGTCAAGGAGATGGGCGAATTCTTCGGGCCCTCGCGCCCCGAGATCTTCGGCTTCATCGACAGCCTGGAAGCGGTGGACATCGCCAGCCCCGGCCTGGAGTTCCTGGAAGGCACCTATTTCTGGGAGGGCATGCCGCGATACGCCCAGCCCGATCAGAGCGAATACGACAAGGCCTATCGCGCCGCCGTGGGGGTGGACGCGAAGGGGGCCTCGCTGGACGATCCGAAGGATATCGCCACCTTTGCGCACATGTTCGGCTGCTGGGAGACGCTTTACGTCATCAAGGCGGGGATGGAGGCGGCCGGCTATCGCGGGCCGCAGGACCGGGCGGCGCTGATCGAGGCGGTCGAGGCGATGCGCGAGATGCCCGAATCGTTCGAACATCCGCAGGGGCCCAAGCTGTTCAACGGCAAGACCCATCAGGTGTTCGGCGTGCAGTATATCAGCCAGGTCGAGGCCGGGGGGCTGAAGGTCAGGCATGTGACGTCTCTGGAAGACGGGTTCTATCCGGACGAGGTGGATTACACCACGCAGGCGCTGTAACGTCGGATGGCGCGCCCGGTTGCACCGGCGGGACCGGGGCTCTGCCCCGGACCCCGGAGTATTTGAAGCGAGATGAAGGAACAGTCCGGGGCTGCCGCGACATGGGGCAGTCAGGAGAGGCATGGAATTCGGACCCTATCTGATGCTCGCCACGCTGGAGGGCGCGGTCACCGCGGCGGTGCTGGCGCTGACCGCGGTCGGGCTGAGCCTGGTGTTCGGCGTGATGCGGGTGGTGAATGTCGCCCATGGCGAATTCTTCATGCTGGGTGCGGTTCTGGCGTGGTGGGTGGCGCATCTGGTCGGTGGCGGTCCGGTGGCGGGGTTCGTGGCCGCTCTGGTGGTGGCGCCGGTTCTGGTTGCGCTGGTGGCGGTGGCGGCGGATGTGCTGGTTCTCAAGCGCATCGGCTATGACCCCGAGCGGACGATTGTCGCCACCATTGGCATTCTCTACATCATCCAGCAGGTCACGTTGATGACCTACGGTCCCGATGCGCGGCCGGTCGAGCCGCCTTTCAATACGCGTCTCGCCCTGCCCTGGGTCGAGTGGACCGGCACGGGGTTGAATCTCTACTGGCCCTGGGGGCTTTCGACGACCTCCTACAAGCTGGCGGTGATCGGTGCCGCAGTGGTGGTTCTGCTGGGGGTGCGGGTATTGATGGCGCGGTCGCGGATCGGGCTGTTGATGCGGGCGACGCAGGCTGATCGCGAGATTGCGCTGGCCTTCGGTATCCCGGTCGAGCGTATCTATGCCATCGTGTTCGGTCTGGGGGCTGGGCTGGCGGCGCTGGCGGCGGTGCTGATCGTGCCGATCAGCCAGGCGCATTACCTGATGGGGGGAGATCCGCTGCTGCTGTCGTTCATCGTGGTCATCATCGGGGGGTTGGGCAGTTTGCCCGGCACCGTGGTCGCGGCGGTGCTGATCGGGTTGTCCGACGGGATCATCTCGGTTTTCTTTTCGCCGACGCTGGCCAAGATCCTGGCGACGCTGCTGGTTGCGCTGGTGCTGGTATTTCGCCCGCAGGGGCTGTTCGGGGG
>JALTNO010000319.1 GCA_027000645.1 Paracoccaceae bacterium
CCCCCGGGCCGGGCGCAAACCTCTGTCATGCCCCGCGCCCCGCGAGGACCGCGACATGATCCGCAATCTGGTCATCGGTGCGGCCCTGACGTCGCTGGTGGTTGCGGCGGCGCTGGTGTCGTTCTTCTGGACGCCGTGGGACTACACGGCGATGAACATTCCCGACAAGCTTCAGCCGCCCGGCGCCCGGCACTGGTTCGGCACCGACCATTTCGGGCGCGACCTGTTTTCCATGATCATGGTCGGGGCGCGGACCTCGATCGCGGTGGCGCTGGTGGCGGTGGGGATCGGCATGGGGGCCGGGGTGCCTCTGGGGCTGGCGGCGGCGGCGCGCAAGGGGTCGTGGCTGGACGAGGTCATCATGCGCGGCAACGACCTGGTCTTTGCCTTCCCGTCGCTGGTCATCGCCATTCTGATCACCGCCGTCTTCGGCGCCGGTGCGGTCAACGCAATCATCGCCATCGGCATCTTCAACATCCCCGTCTTTGCCCGCATCACCCGCGGCGCGGCTCTGAGCCTGTGGGAGCGCGAATTCATCCTGGCCGCCCGGGTCGCGGGCAAGGGGGACGCGCGCATCTCGGTCGAGCATATCCTGCCCAACGTGACCAACCTTCTGATCGTGCAGGGCACGATCCAGTTCAGCCTTGGCATTCTGGCCGAGGCCGGTCTGTCCTATGTGGGGCTGGGCGCGCAGCCGCCGCTGCCCAGCTGGGGCCGGATGCTGGCCGATGCGCAGACGATGGTCGGCTTCGCCCCGCGTCTGGCGCTGATCCCGGGGCTGGCGATCATCGTCACGGTGATGGGGCTGAATCTGCTGGGCGATGGCCTGCGCGACTGGCTGGATCCCCGGCTGAGGGTGACGCGGGCATGAGCGGCCGGGGGTTTCCGCCGGGCGGGAGATGGCAATGACGCTCCTTGCCATCTCCAACCTGTCGCTGGACATCGGCGCATTTCCGGTGTTGCGCGACGTGTCGCTGTCGGTCGATCCGGGCGAGATCGTCGCGGTGACCGGCGAATCCGGCTCGGGCAAGTCGATGACGGCGCTGTCGGTCATGGGCCTTCTGCCCGAACGGGCCGAGACGCGCGGCGCGATCCGTCTTGGCGATCGCAACCTTCTGGATCTGTCCGAGGACGAGATGTGCGCGGTTCGCGGGCGCCAGATCGGGATGGTGTTTCAGGAGCCAATGACCGCGCTCAACCCGGTTCGAACCATCGGCGATCAGGTGATGGAGACGATCCTGATTCACCGGGCCATGCCGCGCGATGCCGCGCGGACCCGTGCCCGCGAGGTGCTGGACCGTGTCGGCCTGCCCGCCGACCGTTTTCCGCTGTCGCGCTATCCCCACGAACTCAGCGGCGGTCAGCGTCAGAGGGTGGTGATTGCCATGGCCATTGCGCTGCGCCCGAAACTCCTGATCGCGGACGAGCCGACCACCGCGCTGGACGTGACCACCCAGGCGCAGATCCTCGACCTGCTCAAGGGGCTGGTGCGCGACATGGGGATGGGGCTGCTGATCATCACCCATGATCTGGCGGTGGTGGCCGGCATGGCCGATCGGATCGTGGTGATGCGCCGCGGCGAGGTTGTGGAAGCGGGCCGTACCGGCGCGCTGCTGGCCCGCATGCGCCATCCCTATACGCGGATGCTGTTCGAGGCTTCCCGCCACCGCGTCGCCCTGCCTCCGCCGCCGCCGCAGCCCGAACCGCTGCTGGTGGTCGAGGGAGTGTCGCGCGACTATCGACTTCCGCGGAGGCGGCTGTTCCGGAATCCGGGGCATTTCCGCGCCGTGCGCAATGTCAGCTTTACCCTGAACCGCGGCGAGCGGCTGGGGCTTGTGGGTGAATCGGGTTGCGGCAAGTCCACCCTGACACGGGCGATCCTGGGGCTTGAGCCGGTGCAGGAGGGGCGCATCCTTCTGGATGGGGCGCCGGTCTGGACCGGGCGCCGGCCCGATCTTGCGGTTCGTCGCCGGATGCAGGTGGTGTTTCAGGATCCCTTCGGCAGCTTCAACCCGCGCCACCGGGTCGAGCGGCTGATAACCGAGCCCTTCCATCTGCTGGACGACCCGCCGCGCGGTGCGGCCCGGCGCGCCGCGGTGGCCGAGGCGCTGGAGGCGGTGGGGCTTTCCCCGCGGGACGCCGGGAAATACATCCACGAATTTTCCGGCGGGCAGCGTCAGCGCATCGCCATTGCCCGCGCCCTGATCATCCGCCCCGACCTGATCCTGTTCGACGAGGCGGTTTCGGCGCTGGATGTATCCGTGCGGGCGCAGATCCTCGATCTTCTGGCGGATCTGTGCCGGAGTTACGCCCTGACATGGCTGTTCATCAGCCACGATCTTTCGGTGGTCCGGTCGGTGACGGATCGGGTTCTGGTGATGCGGGCGGGCGAGATCGTCGAGGAGGGCGAAACGGAATCGGTTTTCAACGACCCGCGTCATCCCTATACGCGGGAATTGATCGAAGCGACTCCGAAGCTTCCCGAACTACGGGTGGCGGCGGGGCGGGGATGAGGTCCGGGGGCAGGAATCGGCTTCGCCGATGCCTCCGGCGGGAGTATTCGAGGCAAGAGGAAGTGGTGCCGCGTGTGCCGAGGGGAGGGGAAAGATGACTGGTTCAGCTGCGATCTGGTTCGAGACCGAAGCCTGTCTGATCGGCGGGGAATGGGTTGCGCCGGCAGGGGGCGAGACCTTGCCGCTGATCGACCCTTCCGACGGGTCGGAGATCTGTCGGATCGCGCGGGGCGGTGCGGCAGATGTGGATGCGGCGGTGCTGGCGGCGCGTTCGGCGCTGGAGGGCGACTGGGGAGCGATGCCGGCCTTCGAGCGGGGGCGGCTGCTTTCGCGGCTGGGGCAGCTGGTTCTGGAGCGGGTGGAGGAGCTGGCCCGGCTGGAGGCGATGGATGTGGGCAAGCCGTTGAGCCAGGCGCGCAACGATGCCGTCGCGCTGGCGCGGTATTGCGAGTTCTATGGCGGGGCGGCCGACAAGGTGATGGGGCAGACCATTCCCTATCTTGGCGGCTACACGGTCTACACGCTGCGCGAGCCGCATGGAGTGACGGGGCATATCGTGCCGTGGAACTACCCGATGCAGATCATCGGTCGTTCGGTGGGGGCGGCGCTGGCGATGGGCAATGCGGCGGTGCTCAAGCCCGCCGAAGAGGCCTGCCTGACGGCGCTGGCCTTTGCTCGCCTCGCGCAGGAGGCAGGGTTGCCGGACGGGGCGCTGAACGTGGTGCCGGGGCTCGGGGGCGAGGCGAGCAAAGGCC
>JALTNO010000320.1 GCA_027000645.1 Paracoccaceae bacterium
CGGGCCGAAGGCGCGGCGGGTTTCGGCGCCGATCACGGCAAAGACCTTCTCCAGGTCCGGCGGCCGGCCCTGGCGATCGGCGGCAAAGCCCCCGCCCACGTTCAGCCGGGCAATGCGCAGCCCGGCCCTGCCGGCGATCCGCGCGGCCTCGGCCACGCAGGCGGCCCAGGCCTGCGGGTTCTCGCACTGCGTGCCGGGGTGAAAGCACAGGGCCGGGGTCCACCCGCCCTGCGCCACCCGCCGCAGCAGCCCGGCCGCCGTTTCCGGGTCGGCACCGAACTTCTCGCCGAAGTGATAGGCCGCCCCCTCGACCGGCAGCGAGAACCGCACCGCGATCTCGGCCCGGCGCGGCACGGCCGCCAGCTTGTCCAGCTCGGCCTTGTCGTCCACCGACCAGCTGGCCACGCCCAGTTCGATGCCGGCGGCAATCTCGCGCGGCGACCGCACGGGATTGTTGTAGTGCAGAACCGCCGCCGGGTTGACGGCCCGGACCGCGCGCATCTCGGCCGGAGAGGCCACGTCGAAGGCGGCAATCCCCGCAGCCGTCAGGTTCTCCAGCACCTCGGGGCGCGCGTTGGCCTTGACCGCATAGGTCACCAGCCCGGGAAAACCGCGCAGAAACCGCCGCGCCGTCTCCTGCAGCAGCTTCGGCGCGAGATACAGGACCGGATGATCGGGCCTGACCCGCACCAGATGCGCGGCCGGATCGGACCAGGGAGTGCCGGGATACTGCATCGAAACCTCTCCTGTTCGTTAGTGGCGGGTGCAGGATGCGAGGTTTCACCGTCGATTTCCCCGATCAGACCGACTAGAACAGAGTGGAGATTCGTCACAATGCCGACAAACCCATGCAGATCGACGACACCGACCAGCAGCTTCTGGCCCTTCTGAGGGAAAACGCCCGCGCGCCGGTGGCGGAGCTCTCGCGCCGGCTCGGGCTGGCGCGCACCACCGTGCAGGCCCGTATCGAACGGATGGAAAAGGCCGGGGTGATCGCCGGCTATACCCTGCGCGAGGGCGCCGGCCTGCGCCCACCCCTGCAGGCCACGGTGCTGATCTCGATCGAGCCGCGCAACGGCCCGGCAGTGCTGGCCCGGCTGAAGTCGCTGCCCGGCGTCGAGGTGGTACACACCACCTCGGGGCGGTTCGATCTTCTGGTCCAGGTCCGTGCCGGCACCACGGCGGAACTGGACGACACGCTGGACCGGATCGGCGAGGCCCGCGGCGTGCGCTCGTCGGAAAGCCTCATCCACCTGTCCACCCGGCTGGACCGTTCCTCCCGTTCGGGATGACCACGCCCGGCCGCCGCGCCCGTTCATGCCGGTTCATGTTTTCCCCGGCCCGGAAAAGCGAGGCGCGGCCCCGGTGACCGGGACCGCGCCATGCCCTGCCGCCTCCGGTCAGCCCTATTTCAGAGCCAGATCGGTGATCTCGTGCGTCCAGGCGCCCTCGGGCTTTTTCGTGATGACCGGGTCCGAGCCACCCGCAAGCAGGGTGTTGACCGTGCGCTCGTAGTCGGCCGGGTCCAGTTCGCCGGTGGAGCCGTCGATGAGCTTGGCAATCTCGGTCATCATCGAACGCTGATGCTCTTCGGTCTGGGCGCCGCTGGCATCGTTTTCAAGAACGATCTCGACCGCCTCGTCCTGGTTCTCCACGGCATATTTCCAGCCCTTCATCGAGGCCCGCACGAAGCGCACCATCTTGTCCTTGAAGGCCGGGTCCTTGAGCTTGTCCTCAAGCACGTAGATCCCGTCCTCGAGCGTGGACACGCCCTGGTCCTCGTACTTGAATGTCACCAGCTCGTCGGGGCTCACGCCGGCCTCGAGCACCTGGTTGTATTCGTTGTAGGTCATGGTCGAGATGCAGTCGGCCTGGCGCTGCAGCAGCGGATCGACGTTGAAGCCCTGCTTGAGCACCGTGATCCCGTCCGGCCCGCCATTGGTGGGGATGCCCTCGCGGCTCATCCACGCAAGGAACGGATACTCGTTGCCGAAGAACCACACGCCGATGGTCTTGCCGCGAAAGTCCTGCGGGCTCGTGATCCCGGTATCCTTCCAGCAGGTCAGCATCAGCCCCGAACGCTTGAAGGGCTGGGCGATGTTGACCAGCGGCAGCCCCTTTTCGCGCGCCGCCAGCGCCGAGGGCATCCAGTCCAGCATCACGTCGGCCCCGCCGCCGGCCAGAACCTGCGACGGCGCGATGTCCGGACCGCCGGGCAGGATGGTCACGTCCAGCCCCTCTTCCTTGTAGAAGCCCTTGTCCTTGGCCACGTAATAGCCGGCAAACTGCGCCTGGGTGACCCATTTCAGTTGCAGCTTGACCTCTTCGGCCACAGCCGCCCCGGCGGCCAGGGCAAGGCCCAGCGCCACTCCGGCAATTCGTTTCATCATCCTCTTCTCTCCTTGTTGCATGGTTGTTTTCCCTTGCCCGACAGAACCTGCACGGCCCCGCCCCTCATTCCCTCTGCGACGGGTGCCAGAAGGTCACCCGGCGCTCGATCAGCACCACCGCGCCGTAGAACAGCGTCCCGGCCAGCGCCGCTACCACGATCTCGGCCCAGACCATGTCCAGCGCCAGCTGCCCGACACTGGTCGAGATGCGAAACCCCATGCCCAGCGTGGGCGATCCGAAGAACTCTGCCACGATCGCACCGATCAGCGCCAGCGTGGTCGAGATCTTCAGCCCGTTGAAGATGAACGGCATCGCCGCGGGCAACCGCAGCCGGGAAAAGCTCTGCCAGTAGCTGGCGGCATAGGTCTCCATCAGGTCGCGCTGAATCTGCGTGGTCTCGTTCAGGCCGGCCACGGTATTCACCAGCATCGGGAAGAACACCATGACCACCACCACCGCGGCCTTGCTCTGCCAGTCGAAGCCGAACCACATGACCAGAATCGGCGCGGTCCCGACGATCGGCAGCGCCGCCATGAAATTGCCCACCGGCAACAGCCCGCGGCGCAGAAAGTCGCTGCGATCCACCAGCACCGCCACCGCGAAGGCCGCTGCGCAACCGATCACATAGCCGCCCAGCGCGCCCTTCAGGAAGGTCTGCACGAAATCGGCCCAAAGCACGTCGGTGCTGGCCACGAACCGCTGGGCGATCAGCGACGGTGCCGGCAGGATCACCATCGGCACCTCCAGCCCGCGCACCAGAAGTTCCCACACCGCGATGATGGTAACACCGAAGATCGCCGCCACCGCAAGCCGGCCGACCCGGCTGTGCGCCGCCGGACCCGCCGCCAGACGCAGATTGACCCACCAGCCCAGCGCCCAGACCGCAAGCGCTGCGATCACCAGACCCATGCCGCGCCCCCCCGCTTCCTCTTGCCCAAAATGCTCAGGGGGAGTCGCGCCTGCGCGACGGGGGCAGCGCCCCCTCCGGCCGCCTTCGTCATCGCACCATCCCCATCCGTTTCAGCGTCACCCGCTCCACAAGCCCCAGCAGCCCGACCAGAACCGCCGCCAGAATCGCCGCCGCGAACAGCGCTGCCCAGATCTGGATGGTCTGCCCGTAATAGCTCCCGGCCAGCAGCCGCGCGCCCAGCCCCGCCACCGCGCCGGTCGGCAGCTCGCCCACGATCGCCCCCACCAGCGAGGCGGCAATGCCGATCTTGAGCGAGGCAAAGAGATAGGGCATCGACGCCGGCAGCCGCAGCTTCCAGAACACCTGCGCCGCGCCGGCATTGTAGGTGCGCATCAGGTCCAGTTGCATCGCCTGGGGGCTGCGCAACCCCTTGACCATGCCCACCACCACCGGGAAGAAGCTCAGATAGGCCGAGATCACCGCCTTCGGTATGATCCCCTGTATCCCTACCGAATAGAGAACCACGATGATCATCGGCGCCAGTGCGATGATCGGAATTGTCTGGCTGATGATCGCCCAGGGCATCACCGACATGTCCATCACCCGGCTGTGCACGATCCCCACCGCCAGCACGATTCCCAGCCCGGTGCCGATGGCAAAACCCAGAAGCGTGGCGCTGAGCGTCACCCATGAATGATAGACCAGGGACCGCTTGGAAGTGATCTTCTTGCCCACGGTGGTCTTCCACAGCTCCACCGCCACCTGGTGCGGCGCCGGCAGGCGCGGCCGCTTGAGCGCCCAGACCGCCGGGATCACCTGCGGGTTCTTCACCGCCAGCGCAAGGCCGCCCATCTGCCGGCGCTGCGCCGCGTCCTCGGGTTCGACCGCCACGCCGGCGCGCTGGGCCTCGACCAGGGCGCCCTGGATGTTCATCGGGATGGCAGCCAGATACCACACCGCCACCAGCGCCCCGACCACGCTGAGAACGGCCAGAACCGACTTCATGCCCCGCCCTCCTGCTTCGGCACCCCGCCGGCGCCGCGGCCGACACGGCATCCGACCCGGACCGCACGACCTGTCACGTCACCCGTCATAGGCATGCCCCGCCCTCAGGCCCTCGCGCACGCGATGGGCCACCTCCAGGAATTCCGGTGTGTCGCGGATGTCCAGCGGCCGCTCGGCCGGCAGCGGGCTTTCGATCACGTCGGTGATCCGGCCCGGCCGCGGGCTCATCACCACGATCCTGGTGGACAGATAGACCGCCTCGGGGATCGAATGGGTGACGAAACCGATGGTCTTTCGGGTCCGCCGCCACAGCGCCAGCAACTGCTCGTTGAGGTGATCGCGCACGATCTCGTCCAGCGCGCCGAAGGGTTCGTCCATCAACAGGATGTCGGCATCGAAGGACAGCGCGCGGGCGATCGAGGCCCGCTGCTGCATCCCCCCCGAAAGCTGCCAGGGAAACTTTTCCCCGAATCCGGCCAGATCGACCAGCTCCAGCACCTTGCGCACCCGCTCCTGCTGCTCGTCGCGCGAATAGCCCATGATCTCCAGCGGCAGCGAGATGTTGCGGGCAATGGTCCGCCACGGATACAGCCCCGCCGCCTGGAACACGTAGCCATAGGCCCGCTGGCGGCGCGCCTCGTCCGGGCTCATCCCGTTGACGGTGATGGAGCCGCCGGTGGGCTGCTCCAGCGCCGCCACCACCCGCAGAAAGGTGGTCTTGCCGCAGCCCGACGGGCCGATGAAACTGACGAAGTCGCCCCTGGCGATGTCGAGGGTGATGCCCTGCAGCGCATGCACCGGCCCGTCGCCGGTCTGAAATGTCAGGTCCACGTCCCGTGCGCTGATGACGGAATTGGAATCTGTCACGTTGCCCGCTCCCACAATTTCGGTTCGGCCAGTTCCAGGCTGTTGCCCGCCGGGTCGCGCAGATAGATCGAACGCGCCCCGTTCGGCCAGCGGAAATCGGCCTCGATTTCTATACCCGCCTCTTCCAGACGGCGTACCCAGCCGTCAAGCGCCGCACCGGCGGCGGCGAAACACAGATGCCCCGGCCCCTCGGCCCCATGCGGAGGCACCGGCAACGCGCCCGCGCGTGGCGCAATCCGCGTCGCCTCGGCCCGGAACAACAGCACGATGGTGGAGCCGCAGCGGAAGAACACGTGCCGCCCCTCCTGCCGCGCGATCCGTTCCAGCCCCAGGACGCCGCCATAGAAGGCCTCGGCCGCGTCCAGGTCGTCCACGTAAAGCGCCGCCTCGAGCACCCCGTCCGGCGCAGAGGGCAAGGCCTTGCTCATACGCCGGTCGCCGGAATGCCGCTGCGCTCGACCGGCCGTGGCGCGGTCAGCTCCTTCCAGGTGGAAAGCGCCCGGTTGACCGGCGCGTTCGCCTCCCGCGCCACGAACTGGCCGTGGCCTTCCTGCGTGCGGATTTCTCCGTCATGCACCGCCACCTGCCCACGCGTCAGGGTAAAGCGCGGCAGCCCCTTCACGCGGTGCCCCTCGAACACGTTGTAGTCGATCGCCGACTGCTGGGTGGCGGCAGTGATGACCTTCTCCTTCTCGGGGTCCCAGACCACGATGTCGGCATCCGCCCCGACCATGATCGCCCCCTTCTTCGGATAGCAGTTCAGGATCTTGGCGATGTTGGTCGAGGTCACGGCGACAAACTCGTTCATGGTCAGCCGGCCGGTGTTGACCCCATGCGTCCACAGCATCGGCATCCGGTCCTCCAGCCCGCCGGTGCCGTTGGGGATCTTGCTGAAATCCCCCACCCCCATGCGCTTCTGCTCGGTGGTGAAGGCGCAATGGTCGGTGGCAACCACGCTGAGCGATCCCGACATCAGCCCCGCCCAAAGGCTGTCCTGATGTTTCCTGTTGCGGAACGGAGGCGACATGACGCGCCGCGCCGCGTGATCCCAGTCCTTGTTGAAATACTCGCTTTCGTCCAGCGTCAGGTGCTGGATCAGGGGCTCGCCCCAGACGCGCTTGCCCTGCATCCGCGCCCGCCGGATGGCTTCATGCGCCTCTTCGCAGGAGACATGCACCACGTAGAGCGGCACACCCGCCATGTCGGCGATCATGATGGCGCGATTGGTCGCCTCGCCTTCGACCTGGGCGGGGCGGCTGTAGGCATGCGCCTCGGGACCGGTATTGCCCTCGGCCAGCAGCTTTGCGGTCAGCTCCGCCACCACGTCGCCGTTCTCGGCATGCACCAGCGCGATTCCGCCCAGCTCGGCCAGGCGGTTGAAGCTGGCGAAGAGCTCGTCGTCGTTCACCATCAGCGCGCCCTTGTAGGCCAGGAAATGCTTGAAGGTGGTGATGCCGCGATCGACCACGTTCTTCATCTCGTTGAAGACCTGTTCGCCCCACCATGTCACCGCCATGTGGAAGGAATAGTCGCAATTGGCGCGGGTGGACTTGTTGTCCCAGCGCTTGAGCGCATCCAGCAACCCCTCGCCCGGATTGGGCAGGGCGAAATCCACCACCATCGTGGTGCCACCGGCCAGTGCCGCGCGGGTGCCCGATTCGAAATCGTCCGACGAATAGGTCCCCATGAAGGGCATCTCCAGATGCGTATGCGGATCGATCCCGCCCGGCATCACGTAGCAGCCGGTGGCGTCCAGTTCGGTCTCGCCCTTCAGATCCGGCCCGATCTGCGCGATCACGCCGTTCTCGATCAGTACGTCGGCCTTGTAGGTCAGATCCGCCGTGACGATGGTGCCGTTTCTGATGACTGTGGACATCCTCTTCTCCCCGTTGTTCTCAGACCGACCCGAAACAGTCGATCGCCCTCCCATGCACGCCGATGTCCAGCGGCCCGAACGGCCCCTCGACACATAGCGAAAAATACCCGGCCTCGGGCATGAACACGACTCGATACGGCCCCTTTCGTCGCGTCACCGCCCAGCATTGCCGGAGAAAGCCGCCGCTGAACTGTACCTCCACCGCCTCGGGCCCGATCAGCGCCGCGCGGAACTCGGCCAGCGACATCCGCCCCGCCCGGCCGGAATCGTCGAACGCCTCGATCTCGGCCGCGATCATCTCCCTTATCCGGTCCGGTTCCTCCACGCGCCAGCCGTCCCCGAAAACGCCCCCGTTCTTTTCTGGCCGGAAATATCCCGGGGGTCCGGGGGCAGAGCCCCCGGCCGGCCCCGAAACGCTCCATCCTTCACTCCACGATCTCCGCCGTCTCCACCACCGCGTGAAACAGCACGTCCGCCCCGGCCGCGGCCCATTCCGGGCTGATCTCCTCGGCCTCGTTGTGACTCAGCCCGTCCACGCAGGGACACATCACCATCGCCGTCGGCGCCACCCGGTTGATCCAGCACGCATCGTGCCCCGCACCCGAGATGATGTCCATGTGCGAATAGCCCAGCCGCTCGGCCGCGCGCCGCACCGCCGCCACGCAGCCCTCGTCGAACTTCACCGGGTCGAAACCGCCCACCTTCTCGAACGCGACACCCAGCCCCATCCCGGCGGCGATCTCCTCCGCGCCCGCGCGGAAGCGGCTCTCCATGTCCTCGATCACCTCCTTCTCGGGGCTGCGGAAATCCACCGTGAACACGACACGGCCGGGAATCACGTTGCGCGAATTGGGATAGACATCGATATGGCCCGCCGCGCCCACCGCATGCGGGGCGTGGGACAGGGCGATCTCGTCCACCAGTTCCAGCATCCGCGCCATGCCCAGCCCCGCATTGCGCCGCATCGGCATCGGAGTCGATCCCGTATGCGCGTCCTTGCCGGTCACCGTCACCTGCGTCCAGCTCAGCCCCTGGCCATGGGTGACGACGCCGATATCCCTGCCCTCGGCCTCAAGGATCGGACCCTGCTCGATATGCAGTTCGAAGAACGCATGCATCTTGCGCGCGCCGACCTCCTCATCGCCCTTCCAGCCGATCCGCTCCAGTTCCTCGCCGAACTTCCTGCCCTCGGCATCCTCGCGCGCATAGGCCCAGTCCTGCTCATGCACCCCGGCAAACACGCCGCTGGCCAGCATCGCCGGCGCAAAGCGCGTGCCCTCCTCGTTGGTCCAGTTCACCACCACGATGGGATGCCTGGTGCGAATGTCCAGGTCGTTGAGCGTGCGGATGATCTCCAGCCCGCCCAGCACGCCCAGCACCCCGTCATACTTGCCCCCCGTGGGCTGGGTGTCGAGGTGAGAGCCCACATATACCGGCAGCGCCTCGGGGTCGGTGCCCTCGCGCCGGGCGAACATGTTGCCCATCTGGTCGACGCCCATGGAACACCCCGCCGCCTCGCACCACTTGCGGAACAGCGCGCGCCCCTCGGCATCGGCATCGGTCAGCGTCTGCCGGTTGTTGCCGCCCGCAACGCCGGGGCCGATCTTCGCCATCTCCATCAGGCTGTCCCACAGCCTCTCGCCGTTGATCCTGAGATTCTCGGCCGGTGCCGCCATCGTCCAATCCCCCTGCTGCCGGTTCTCGCTGTCGAATGATTTGACCAACTGGTCAAAGCAACGCTATCACGGGATTGCGGCCAGTCAAGAAAATGCCGCTGCCCTTTTTCGCCTCCGGGGTATAAACGCACAATTTCCGAGCAACCCAGGAGTCGGCCCGACGATGACCCGCCCCCGCCAGCCCACGCGCATCCAGGCCCGCAACCGCGCCGCGATTCTCGAAGCCGCGCTGGACGTGTTTTCCGCGCTCGGCTATCGCGGCGCCACCGTCGACCGGATCGCCACCGCCGCCGGCCTGTCGAAACCCAACCTGCTCTACTATTTCCCCTCCAAGGAGGCGATTCACGAAGAACTGCTGGGAAGGCTGCTGGATACATGGCTGGACCCGCTGCGCGCCCTCGACCCTGAGGGGGACCCGCTGGAGGAAATCCTCGCCTACGTGCGGCGCAAGCTGGAGATGAGCCGCGACTACCCCCGCGAAAGCCGGCTTTTCGCCAACGAGATCGTCCAGGGCGCCCCGCGCATCCACGCGATCCTGTCAACCGATCTGAAGGCGCTGGTCGATGAAAAGGCCGCCCTTCTCGCGCGCTGGATGGAGGAGGGCCGAATCGCCCGCGTCCACCCCTATCACCTGATCTTCTCGATCTGGTCGCTGACCCAGCACTATGCCGATTTCGACGTGCAGGTGCGCGCGGTGCTGGGCAGCGAGGACCCGTTCGCCGGCGCGCCGGAATTCGTCGAGACGCTCTATCGCAGGCTTCTGACGCCGGGTTGAGGCGCCTCGCCACGGGCCGGCGGTCGGCGGAAAACGGCTTCGCGCCGCCGGCGCGGCATCGTGCAAACGACATGATCTGTCGGTTTCCGACTTGCGGGGCCAGCCGGCGGCGGCGCAGGCTCGACGGGAAACAACCCCGGAGGGCCCCATGAAGACCACCACCCAGGTCGCCGTCATCGGCGGAGGCGTCGTCGGCTGCTCGGTTCTGTACCACCTGACGAAACTCGGCTGGAGCGACGTGATGCTGCTGGAACGCTCCGAACTTACCTCGGGGTCCACCTGGCACGCCGCGGGCGGATTCCACACGCTCAACGGCGACACCAACATGGCCGCACTGCAGGGCTACACGATCCGGCTGTACAAGGAACTGGAAGAGATCACGGGGCAGTCGTGCGGCCTGCACCACGTGGGCGGCATCACCCTGGCCGACAACCGCGACCGGTTCGACATGCTGCTGGCCGAACGGGCCAAGCACCGCTTCATGGGGCTGGAAACCGAAATCATCGGACCTGACGAAATTGCCCGCATCGCTCCGATCACCAATACCGACGGCATCATCGGCGCGCTCTACGACCCGCTCGACGGGCATCTCGATCCCTCCGGCACCACCCATGCCTATGCGAAGGCGGCCCGCATGGCCGGGGCAACGATCGAGACCCGCTGCATGGTGCGCGAGACGAACCAGCGCGCCGACGGCACATGGGACGTGGTCACCGACAAGGGCACCATCCACGCCGAGCACATCGTCAATGCCGGCGGCCTCTGGGCGCGCGAGGTCGGCGCGATGGCGGGCGTCTATTTCCCGCTGCACCCGATGGCGCACCAGTATCTCGTCACCGACGACATCCCCGAGATCTACGAGCGCGAGACCGAGCACCCCCACGTGATGGACCCATCCGGCGAATCCTACCTGCGGCAGGAGGGGCGCGGCCTGTGCATCGGCTTCTACGAACAGCCCTGCAAGCCATGGGCGGTGGACGGCACGCCGTGGGAGTTCGGCCACGAACTGCTGCCCGACGATTTCGACAAGATCGCCGACAGCATCGCGTTTGCCTACCGCCGCTTTCCGGTGCTGGAGCGCGCCGGGATCAAGTCGGTGATCCATGGCCCCTTCACCTTTGCCCCCGACGGCAATCCGCTGGTCGGGCCGGTGCCGGGGATGCGCAACTACTGGGCGGCCTGCGGGGTGATGGCGGGGTTTTCCCAGGGCGGCGGCGTCGGGCTGACACTGGCGCAATGGATGGTCGAGGGCGAACCCGAACGCGACGTCTTCGCCATGGACGTGGCGCGCTTCGGCGACTGGATCACGCCGGGCTATACCCTCCCCAAGGTGGTCGAGAACTACCAGAGGCGGTTCTCCGTCTCCTACCCGAACGAGGAACTGCCCGCAGCCCGCCCCCACCGCACCACGCCGATGTATGACATCTTTTCCGACATGGGCGCGGTATGGGGGCAGCAATACGGGCTGGAAGTGGCGAACTATTTCGCCGGCGAGGGCGAACCGGCCTTCGAAACCCCCTCCTTCCGCCGCTCGGACGCGTTCGACGCCACCGGGCGCGAGGTGCGGGCCGTGCGCGGCGGTGTCGGCATCAACGAGATCCACAATTTCGGCAAGTACCGCGTCGCCGGCCCCCGCGCGCGCGACTGGCTGAACCGGATCATGGCCGGGCGCATCCCCGCGCCGGGGCGGCTGAGCCTGACCCCGATGCTGTCGCCCAGGGGCCGGATCATCGGCGATTTCACCGTCTCCTGCCTTGGCGAGGACGAGTTCCAGCTCACCGCCTCCTACGGCGCGCAGGCGTTTCACATGCGCTGGTTTCTCCGCAACGGCGAAGACGGCGCCACGGTCGAAAACATCTCCGACCGGCGCACCGGCTTCCAGATCGCCGGGCCGCGCGCGCGCGACGTGCTCGCCGCCTGCACCCGCGAGGACATCTCGGACATGGCCTTCATGGACGTGCGCCGGATGGTGGTCGGCATGACCGACTGCATCGTGCAACGGGTCAGCTATACCGGAGACCTGGGCTTTGAGATCTTCTGCGACCCGATGGGACAGCGCCAGCTGTGGTGGACGCTGTGGGAGGCCGGGCAGCCGCACGGGATCACGCCCTTCGGAATGCGGGCGATGATGTCGCTCAGGCTGGACAAGTTCTTCGGCTCGTGGCTGCGCGAGTATTCCCCCGACTACACCCCGGCCGAAACCGGGCTCGACCGGTTCATCTCGTTCCGCAAGGATGCCGATTTCATCGGCCGGGGCGCCGCCGAGGCCGAACGCGCCACCGGACCCTCCCGGCGCCTGTGTGCCTTCGAGGTGGATGCGGACGACGCCGACGTGAACGCCTACGAACCGATCTGGCTCGACGGACGGGTGCAGGGGTTCTGCACCTCGGGCGGCTGGTCGCACCATGCCGGCAAATCCGTGGCCCTGGGCTTTCTGCCCACGGACCGCATCGCCGAAGGGCTCAGGGTCGAAATCGAGATCCTCGGCCGGATGCGCCCCGCCCGGGTGATCACCGAACCGCTGTTCGACGCCGACGGCGCACGGATGCGCGGCTGAGTCGGGAAGGCGCGTTTCCGGCTTTCCTTTCCCCTTCCTCTTGCCGAAAATACTCCCGCCGGAGGCG
>JALTNO010000321.1:0-11390 GCA_027000645.1 Paracoccaceae bacterium
ACCGAATAGCGCCCACCCACCCAGTCGGCATAACCGAAGACGTGATCGCCCGGCACGCCGAAGGCGGCGGTGCGCTCGGGCTCGGAGGAGACCGCCGCCAGATGGGAGGTCGCCCCCTCGCCCAGTGCCGCGCGCAGCCAGCGCAGGGCGGTTTCGGCATTGGTCATGGTCTCGACCGTGGCAAAGCTTTTCGACGAGATGATGACCAGCGTCCGCGCGGGGTCCAGCCCGGCCAGCCTGTCGGAAATCGCCGCCCCGTCCACATTCGACACGAAATGGCAGCGCGGCCCGTCATGCCAGGGCGCCAGGGCGCGGGTCGCCATTTCCGGGCCCAGATCGGAGCCGCCGATGCCGATATTGACCACATCCGAAAACGGTGCCCCGCCGGCTGCCGCGATCCGGCCCCCGCGCACGCCCTCGGCAAACCGCTCCATCCGCGCCAGCGTCTCGCGCAGACCGGGGCGGATGTCGGCGCCATCGACGATCAGCGGCCCGTCCCCGGGCGCGCGCAGCGCCGTGTGCAACGCCGCGCGGCCCTCGGTGGCGTTGATCCTTTCGCCCAGGAACATCGCCTCGCGGCGGGACTCGACCCCGGATGCGCGGGCCAGATCGACCAGCAGATCCAGCGCCGCGGCGTCGATGCTGGTCTTGGAGAAATCCAGCAGCATCCCGTCGCTCTCGGCCGAGAAGCCCTCGAACCGCGCGGGATCGTCGTCGAACAGCGAAAGGATGCGCCGCCGCGCGCTGCGTGCCCGGTTCTCCTCCAGCGCCCGCCACAGCGGCGCCGTGGCGTCCCTGTCCTTCTCCATGTCCGCGCCCCGCATGCTCATCTTCCGCCCTCCTCCGGCCGCGCGGGGCGCAGCCGCACGGCCTGCCGCGCGCGCGCCTCGATCCCCGCCCAGTCTCCGGCCGCGATCGGGCCGGGCGGCGCGACCCAGCTACCGCCGACGCAGGCCACATTGGGCAGCGCCAGATAGTCGCGGGCATTGTCCGGCCCGATGCCGCCCGTGGGGCAGAATCGCACCTGCGGCAGCGGCCCCGCAAGCGCCCGCAGCATTGCCGCGCCGCCCGCCGCCTCGGCGGGAAAGAACTTCACCATGTCATGGCCGCGCTCCAGAAGCCCCATGACCTCGCCCGCCGTCGCCGCGCCGGGCAGAAGCGGCAGGCCCTCCTCCGCGCAGGCTTCCAGCAGCCGATCCGTCGCCCCGGGAGAAACCCCGAACTCCGCCCCCGCCGCGCGGGCCGCGCGCACGTCTTCGGGGGTCAGCAGCGTGCCTGCCCCGACCACGGCGCCGGGCAGCCCCGCCATGGCCTCAATCGCCGCCAGCGCCGCAGGCGTGCGCAGGGTCACCTCAAGCACCGGCAACCCGCCCGCGATCAGCGCCTCGGCCAGCGGCCGGGCATGGGCGGCGTCATGGATCACCAGAACCGGCATCACCGGGGCGCGCGCGCAGATCTCGCGCATCCTCTCGCTGGCCGCCTGCGGCGTCAGGGTCATGGCGTCACTCCCAGAACTGGCTGGCGCCGGCCTCGGCCGAAGAGACATTGCGGCGGAAGGCGGCGAAAAGCTCGCGCCCGGTCCCCGCGGCATGGGCGGAAAGGTCGGCCTGCGCCGGCACGCGCGCGGCAAACCCCTCGGCCAGCACGTCGAGCCGGCCGGCCTCGGCATCCACCCGCACCACGTCGCCGTCACGCAGCCGCGCGATGGGGCCGCCATCGAGCGCCTCGGGGCTGACATGGATGGCCGCCGGCACCTTGCCCGAGGCCCCGGACATCCGCCCGTCGGTCACCAGCGCCACCTTCAACCCCCGCCCCTGCAGGATGGTCAGGATCGGGGTCAGGCTGTGCAGCTCGGGCATGCCGGTGGCCTTCGGCCCCTGAAACCGCAGCACGATCACTACGTCCGAGGCGAATTCCCCCGCCCGGAAGGCGGCCTTGACTTCGTCGAGATCGTGGAACACCCGCGCCGGAGCCTCGACCACGCGGTGTTCGGGGGCCACCGCGGAGACCTTGATGACGGCGGTGCCCAGCGAACCGGCAAGCCGCCTCAGCCCGCCGGAGGGCTGGAACGGATTGCCCGCCGGGCGCAGGATGCCCGGTTCGAGCGTCTCCCGCGCGCCCTCTTCCCAGACCAGCGCGCCATCCTTCAGCTTCGGCTCGCGCGTGTAGGCGGCAAGACCCCGTCCGGCCACCGTGCGGGTGTCGGGATGCAGCAGGCCGGCTTCGAGCAGCTCTCCGATCAGGCAGGCCAGCCCGCCTGCGGCGTGAAACTGGTTCACGTCGGCCAGCCCGTTGGGATAGACCCGCGCCAGCAGCGGGGTCACTTCGGACAGGTCGGAAAAATCCTGCCAGTCGAGCACGATCCCCCCGGCCCGCGCCATGGCCACCAGGTGGATCAGCAGGTTGGTGGAGCCCCCCGTGGCGTTCAACCCGACGATGCCGTTGACGAAGGCGCGTTCGTCGAGGATCTCGCAGACCGGGGTGTATTCATCGCCGAGCGCGGTCAGCGCCAGCGCCCGCCGCGCGCCTTCGCGGGTCAGCGCCTCGCGCAGTTCGGTGCCGGGATTGACGAAGCTGGCGCCGGGAAGGTGCAGGCCCATGATCTCCATCAGCATCTGGTTGGTGTTGGCGGTACCGTAGAAGGTGCAGGTGCCGGGGCCGTGATAGGCCGCCATCTCGGCGGCCAGAAGCTCCTTGCGGCCGATCTCGCCGCGGGCGAACTGGCGGCGCAGGCGGGCCTTTTCCTCGTTCGGCAGGCCGCTGGTCATCGGCCCGGCGGGCAGGAACACCGCCGGCAGGTGGCCGAAGGCCTGGGCGGCGATCACCAGGCCGGGGACGATCTTGTCGCACACGCCCAGGAACACCGCCGCATCGAACACGTCATGGGAAAGCGCCACCGCCGCCGACATGGCGACCACATCGCGCGAGAACAGGCTCAGCTCCATCCCCGGCGCGCCCTGGGTGACGCCGTCGCACATGGCCGGAACCCCGCCCGCCACCTGCGCGGTGGCCCCGGCGGCGCGGGCGGCCTCGCGGATGAGGCGGGGATAGTCCTCGTAGGGCCGGTGCGCCGACAGCATGTCGTTATAGGCGGTGACGATGCCCAGGTTCGGCGCCCGTCCTTCGGCCAGCGCTGTCTGGTCCGGCCCCGCCCCGGCATAGGCATGGGCCTGCCCCGAGCACGAAAGATGCGCCCGTGCCGGCCCCGCCTCGCGCGCTGCCGCCATCCGCTCCAGATAGGCCCGCCGCAGCGGCGCGCTGCGTTCGGCAATGCGTCTGGTTACGCGGCGGACGGTTTCATTCAATGCCATGTCCTCGAATCCCGCTTTCTGCCGACGCGGCGTGACTGGCAGGCCAGCGGGGCGCGCCGGCGAATTTCCCCCCGATGGCGGCCGCCGGCAAGGGGGTGGGAAAACGGACTCATCCGAAAATTCCGTGTCCCGGCACCTTTCCCGCGGCACGCCTGTCGCTCTATCATCCCGAAACCGGAGAAGAAAGAACTGTCCCGAGGCAGATAAACATGCGGGCGGCAGGCCCGCACCGGGCACGGCTGACGGACGCGCCGATGGAGCCGCCCCTGCGCATCCGGGACCGCCCCGGACGCAACCGGGTTCCGGTGCTGTCCATCGCCGGGGCAGAAGGCGAAAGCCACATCCTGTTCATCATCGACGACAGCCGCGGCCGGATGAACGGCCCCGGCGCCGGCCATCGGGCTATCTGACGATCCTGATCGCCGCCTGCATCTGAGAAAAGGCGATGTATTCATAGCGGTCGCGGTCAAGCTCTTCGGTCAGGGCGCGGTATTCGCCCATCTCCCAGAAGGGATAGCCGATCAGTTCGTCGAACAGCACGATCGTGCCCTTCTGGAACCGCGACCTGGCGAGGCTCAGGATCGTCTTCGCCGGCGAATAGGTGTCGGTGTCCACGTGCAGATAGGCGATCTTGCCCTTTTCCTTCCTGAAGAAGGCCGGCAGGGTGTCCTCGACCCAGCCCTTGGTCAGCACCACGTTCCTTTCCACCTCGGGCAGGGCGCCCTTCAGGTCGAAGGCCCCCTCGCCCAGATCGACACCGGCCCAGTCCTCGGAGAGGCCCTCGAAACTGTCAAAGCCGAACAGGGTGCGGTCGGGGAAATGGCGGGCCATGGCGTTGATCGAACGCCCCTTCCAGACGCCGCATTCCATCATGATGCCCTTGGCCGGAATCTGGGTGGCCAGCCACGGCCACAGCCGCTGTTTCTTCGGGAAGATCAGCGCGCCGGGCCCTTCCCGTTCGATGAACTCGGCCGAACGCGCCGCGGCGCGGTGATGCAGGTGGTCGATGGGGTTCTTCGACAATCCCGTTTCCATGCTTCTTCTCCTTCAGGGCGCGTCGGCCGCGCGATCGGGGCTCAGTCAGGCGCTCTTCCGTACCGGTTGGGGCGTGGCGCCGAGTATCTCGTTGCGCAGCTCTTCATATTCGGGCTGCGCGCGCAGCTCGTCGATCCGCTGCCGGTGCCAGGCCACCGAATCCGCCAGCAGGCGGGCCAGCACCGGATCCCGGGCGATGGCGGCCATCTCGTCCCGCAGCGGAGCGATCCAGCGGGCGATGGTCACATCCCTTTCCCCGCCGAGATTCATCCTGTTCCAGTAGTCCAGCCCCATGATCTGCCGGTGGTGATTGACCCGGCCGCGATCCTTCTTGACCAGGTAGCTGTCCACCGAACGGGTTGCGTAATGGTTGATCTGGGCGACCTCGTAGGCAAAGTTGCCGCGCGGGCGGGTGCGGGTGGCCGGATCGACCCGGCTGCCGTCGGGCATGCGCCAGCATATGCGGGCCAGAGCCTCGTCCGGGTGCACGGGACCATGGGTGCCGAAGCGCTCGATCTCGGGGCGGGGGCGGAACACCGACTTGACGAAGCGCCGCTCCTGCCCGCCCTTCGCCACCGGCAGCTCGGCATCGGTGTAGTCCTCGATGACGAGGTTTTCGGAAAATTCCATCTTCCCGTCATTGGAAAACAGCCGCCAGGTCACCGGGATCACGTCGGCATCGGGCACCTGCGCCAGCAGGTCGTCAAGCCGCCCGTCGCCGACCTTGATGTTGAGGAACTCGTCCACGTCCGACACCAGGATCCAGTCGGCCCGCGCCGTGGCCGGGTGGGTATAGGCGTATTTCAGCGCGCTTTTCTGCGGGCCGCGCCGGAGCACCCGGTTGCGCTCATGGGTGACGATGCCCAGCTCCGACAGCCGGTCAAGGATGGCGTCGGTCCCGTCCGAACAGTCATTGGTATAGACCAGGAAGTGATCGAAACCGATCAGCCGGTGATAGGCGATCCATTCGAGGATATAGGGCCCCTCGTTCTTCATCGCGGTGATGATCAGCGCATGCCGCCCGCCACCGTCATTGCCGCCGCCTTCAGCGCCACCCCTTTCGGATCGCGGCGTTTTTTTTTCACCCGCCGCGCGCGCCGGCTTCTTCCTGGCCGAAGGGGCTTCCCCATTCTCCTCCTCGCCGCCGAAGACCCGGCGCATGGTCGCGACCAGCTGCGGGTCCTCCTGCAGCAGGGCGGGATCGAAATCCTCGCGGTCGTAGTCCCAGTTGTTGGTGATCCGCCGGAAATGCCAGAAGCCGAAATCCGGGTCGGTGGGATCGCGGCGCGACACGATCCGGTGCGTCAGCCACGGCCGCCCGGCCAGCGGCCCGGTGGGGGCGACGCAGTACTTGCGGTTGACCTTGGGCCGCCCGTCGCTGCGGATGAAGCGGTGATCGGCATGGCGCACCAGCCGCCCGTCCGCCGGCGCCTCGGCAAAGGCCCAGCGGCCGTCGATGCGCACATAGCCCTGTTCGGATTCCACCGTCGCATCGAAGATCGACCGCCCCGAGCGCGAATGCACCAGCTCGTCGATATCGACATTCAGCACCGCCCGCGCCCGCCCCAGCAGGCGCCGCCGGCCCAGCTCGACCATGGTCATGTGCAGGAATTTCGAGTTGAAATTGGTATTGCCCGTCCCGCCCGGCCCGAAGGGGAACCACGCCCGCACCAGCGCCACCTTGTCGATGCCCGCGACCGAGGCCATGGCATCCTTGAGCGCGTCCATCGTATAGGCAGTGGAGTGGTTGTCATAAAGCACCACCGCATTGGCGCCGTGTTCCTCGACATAGTAGGTCAGCCAGTCGCGGATCCACTCCAGCCGGTTGTCCTTCGAGATGGCGTAGATCGCATTGGTGCCCTCGAACACGTCGTGATGCACCGGGTTGATCTTCAGCGCGCCTTCGAACAGCGCATGCGAGAAGGCGATTTCCCGCGGCGTTTCCGCCGGGTTGCGGAAGGTGACGACATTGCCGCGTGAAAGCGTGTCGATCGACCGGATCGGCACCGTCATGCCGTCGATGCGGAAGGTGGCCTGCTCCACCAGCGGCCGGAAGTTCAGGAGCGACGGGCAGATCAGCACCACCTCGTCCCGCTCGGGGTCGAAATGGCAGTCATAGATCAGCGTGCGGAAATCATAGCGATTGTCGTAACCGGGGTCCCGCTCTTCCCACGGGCCGATCCGGTCGCGCATGAGCGACGGGTGATCCCCCTCGAATACGAAGGAGGAAAGCGTGAGGTCGAGTATCTGCGAAGCCATCTGCCCAAATGCCTGTTGCCGCCTCGATTGTCCCCTTCTTGCCGGGGATTGCGGCGAGAATATGCCCATTGCGTGCATTTTGTAAACGATCCTGCGGCAGGGCGGCCTGCTTGCACCGCTCGGGCGGGTTTGGCACAGTGCCGGCATGAGCCCTTCCCCCCCAGCCCGCAACATCGTCGGCGTCACCTGCATCCGCGATGACGGGTCCTATCTGCTTGAATGGGTGGCCCACCACCTGCCGCTGGGGATCGGACATTTCCTGGTCTTTTCGCATGACTGCACGGACGCCACGCCGGCGCTGCTGGACGCGCTCGAGGGGCTGGGGCTGGTGACCCATGTGCCGTTCCGGCTTCGCGGCAAGGCCTCGGCCCAGTGGCAGGCGCTGAAGCTTGCCGGCAGCCATGAAAAGCTGCGCGGCGCCGACCGGGTGCTGGTCTTCGACTGCGACGAATTCCTGTGGCTGGCCCCCGGTGCCGGAACCCTGCCGGACCTGGTCGCGGAAATGGAGGAGGCATCCGGCCCCTGCGACGCGCTGGCCCTGCCCTGGCGGCTGTTCGGCTCGGGCGGGGCGCGCAGCCGGACCGAGGGGCTGACGCCCGAGCGGTTCCTGCAGGCGGCGCCGCCGGACCTGCATTTCCCAATCGCCCACCTGTTCAAGACGCTGCTTCGGCCCGACCGCTTCGCCCGGCCGGGCGTGCACCGGCCGCGCCCGCTCCGCGATGGCCCGGCGCCGCGCTGGCTGGGACCGGACGGGCAGGTGCTGGACGACCGCTTCGCCCGGCAGGATGCACGCCTGACCCTTTACGGCACGCCGCGCGGAGACGAGAGGGTCGGGCTGAACCACTACTGCCTGCGCTCGGTCGAGGAATTCCTGGTCAAGACCATGCGCGGCCTGCCCAACCACATGGACAGGCCCGTGGGCCTCGACTACTGGGTCGAGCGGAACTGGAACAACGTGCGGGAAGAGCGCATCCTGCCGATGCTGAAGGCCACCCGCGCGACCATGGACGATCTGCTCGGCCAGCCGGCGGTGCGCGCCGCGCATGAACGCTGCATGATGGACTGGCGCGCCCGCGCCAAGGCCGCCGCCTGGGACATGGAGAAGCTGCGCCTGGCATGGAAGATCGCCCTTCTGGGCGAAAACCGCCCCCCCGACCCGGCGCAGGCCATGGCCTACGTGCTGCGCCAGAACGAGATCAGGAAGATGCGGACGTGACCGGGCAGGTGCTGACATTCCGCGAGCTGACCGGAGGCGGCCGGGACGGGCTGGTGGTGCTGGACATCGTGGCCTCCCCCGGAGAACTGGCCACCTGCTTCTTCGCCCGCGCCACGGCGCCCGAGGCCGCCCGCGCCGCCCTGGGCGAGGTACTGGCCGAAGCTTCGGTCAACGGCGCGCCGATCCTGACCGCCCCGCGCGAACAGGCCGCCCGGCTGGGCCCGGTGGCCGGGGCCGAGCCCGCGCTGCTGGCCGGGCGCAACGTGGCCATCGCCACCCGCAATGGCGAAACGGCCGCGACCATCCTGACCTGGCTGCGCTATCACCACGACCATTTCGGCATGACCGGGGCGGTGATCTTCGAACGCGCCCCTCCCGGTGCCGAACGCTCGGAATGGGAGAAGCTGGCGCACGAACTGGACCGGGCCGGGCTGGACATGCGGGTGGTGGTGGTGCTCGCGCCGCTGCCGCTGGGCGATCCGGCCCTGCCACCCGAGGCGCATCCCTTCTGCGTTCCCGAGGCGCCGGGCAAGGACCGGATGGAGCGCCCCGCCCCCGACCCGTGGCGCGCGCCGCTGTACGAGATGTCGATCTACGAAATCGCCCGCCGCCGCTTTCTGGGCAAGGCGCGGGCGGTTGCCAGCCTCGACCTGCATGACCTGCTGCGCCCGATGCCGCGGCTGTCCTCGCCCTTCGACCTGGCCGCCCGCGCCCCGGGCCATGTGATCGAGCTGGTGGGCCAGCACGCCTATCCGTGGCGGCTGCGCAAGGGGCGCACGCCCGGTTTCGGCGATCATGTCTGCGTGCAGTTCGACCGCCCCCAGTTCCGCCGGCGCTGGTGCGTGGCGCCCGCCGGAATGCCCGGGGGCGCGGTGCTGAAATGCCTGCGCGTAGGGGGGATGCGGGCGGTGCAGCAATACCCGTTCTACCGCTGCATGACGGTGCGCCACCCGGTCGAAAGCGTGGGCCGCATCGTGCCCAAGTCGTCGCTGATCGAAAGCCCCGATCTGGTGACGCTGGCCGAAGGTCCTCTGGCGGCCAGACCCGTCCGCGCTCCGCAGGTCGCGCTGCCCGCCAGCGACCCGGCCGGCACCCGCACCGCCATCGTCACCACGATGAAGAACGAAGGCCCCTTCATCCTCGAATGGCTGGCCTACCACCGGGCCATCGGGGTCAGCGATTTCCTCGTCTATACCAATGACTGCACCGACGGGACCGATACCTTCTTCGATCTGCTGCAGGAAAAGGGCATAGTCCAGCACCGCGACAACCCGTTCCGCGAAACCGGGCTGAAACCCCAGCACGCCGCCCTTCAGGCCGCCGAAAGCGAAGAGGTGATCCGCGCCGCCGACTGGATCATCTGCATGGACGTGGACGAATACATCAACATCAAGGCCGGCGAGGGACGGCTGGAAGATCTGTTCGCGGCGGTGGGGGGCGCGAACATGATCTCTTGCACCTGGCGGCTGTTCGGCAATGCCGACATCGACGAATTCCGCGAGGACTTCACCATCGCCCAGTTCGACCGCTGCGCACCGGAATTCGCGCCCAAGCCGCACCAGGCCTGGGGGTTCAAGACCCTGTTCCGCAATATCGGCATCTTCCGCAAGCTGGGCGTGCACCGGCCCAAGGGATTGCAGCCGCAGCTTTGGGACAGGATCCGCTGGGTCAACGGCTCGGGCCGGCCGATGCCGCGGCACGAATACCGCAACGCCTGGCGCTCGACCACGCAGACCTGGGGCTATGACCTGGTGGCGCTGAACCATTACGCCGTGCGCAACGCCGAGAGCTTCCTCGTCAAGCGCGACCGCGGCCGGGTCAACCACGTGGACCGCGACCAGGGGCTTGCCTACTGGTTCCGCATGAACAACAACGCCGTGCGCGACAGCTCGATCCAGCGGATGATCCCGGCCATGAAGGACGAGTTCGACCGCCTGATGTCCGACCCCGACATCGCCGCGCAGCACCGGGCCTGCGTCGCCGCCCACCGCGCCCGTATCGCCCAGCTCAAGGCCGATCCCGAGCAGCTGGAATTCTACCGCGAGCTCACCGGCGCGCGGATGAAGCGGCTGTCGCGGATGCACCGGCATTTCGGAGCCAACGTGTTCCTGCGCGGCCCCGAGGCCATCCCCGACGAGGTGGTCTGGGGCGATCACGACGACGACTATTTTTTCACCGTCGAACGCGGCGAAACCCGGCACTGAGCCCCTGCGGTGCGATTTGCGGTTGACGCGCAGGGGGCCGCCCACAATCATGCCTTCCGTATCTCAGGGAGGAGAAACGATGAAAATAACGAATGCTCTGGCGGGCCTTGCGCTTGCGCTCGGCTCGGCGATGCCGGCTTTTGCCGACCAGGTCACGGCCCGGATTTCCCTTCAGCTGCCGCTGAAGAGCCACCTCGGCCAGAACCTGCTGCTGTTCAAGGAAGAGGTCGAAAAGAACTCGAACGGCGACATCAAGGTCGAGATCTACGACAGCGCCCAGCTCTACAAGGACAAGGAAGTGCCCGCCGCCGTCGGCTCGGGCTCGATCGAGATGGGCGTGGCCTCGCTGACGCGCTATGTGGGCGACATCCCGGCGGTGGACGTGTTCTACATGCCGTTCCTGTTCAACTCCGAGGAAAAGGTGCGCAAGGCGGTCGCCCCCGGCAGCGAGGTCCGCGGCCCGATCGACGAGGCGATCAAGGGCACCGGCTCGACCGTGCTGTGGTGGCAGGCCTATGGCGGCGCGATCCTGCTGTCCAAGGGCGGTCCGATCAGGACGCCCGACGACATGAAGGGCAAGAAGGTGCGCGTCTTCGGCAAGACGCTGGGCGATTTCGTGACCGCCGTGGGCGGCGCGCCGACGCTGATCTCGGGCTCGGAGCAGTACCTGGCCTATCAGCGCGGCACCGTTGACATCGGCATGACCGGCGTGTCGGGCGTCAAGTCCCGCAAGCTGTGGGAAGTCATGGACACGATCACCGTCACCAACCACGCCGATATCGAATTCATCGTGGTGGCCAACAGCGACTGGTGGAACGGCCTGTCCGAGGCCCACCGCAAGGTGATGATGGACGCCGCCCGCAAGGCCGAACTCGACGTGCGCGACCGGGTGGCCCAGATCGAGGCCGACGCCTATGCCGCCGCCAAGGAAAACGGCATGACCGTCTACTACCCGACGGCCGAGGAAATCGAGCTGTGGAAGAAGGCGTCTGCTTCGGTCTATGACAGCTATCGCCAGAAGGCGGGCGAGCTGGGCGCGAAGATCCTTTCCGCCGCCGAGAACTACTGAACCACTCCACCGGGCCCCTCGCGATGCGCCGCGGCGGGCCCGGCCATCCCTTGCAACGTCACCCCTTGCAACCCGAGAACGCGATGCAGTCCTTCGCCCGGTTCGTGACCGCGCTGTCCTGGCTTGCGGCGATCCTCTTCGTGGTCGCGGGCTTCATGCTGACCTACGAGGTCCTGGCGCGCTATTTCTTCATCCGCCCGACCATCTGGGCGGCAGAGCTGAGCCAGATGTGCCTGATCTGGGGGTCGCTCATCGCCAGCCCCTGGGCACTGCGCGAGCGCCGTCACATCCGCATC
>JALTNO010000321.1:11400-12103 GCA_027000645.1 Paracoccaceae bacterium
CGACAGCTTCGAACGCGGGCGCACCACGGGCTCGATGCTGGACCTGCCGGTGTGGATCGTGGAGGCGGCGGTGCCCTTCGGCATGGCGGTGCTGCTGGTACAGGCGCTGATCGAGGCCGCGCGCGCAGCCCGCGGCGAAATCGTCGCCGAGGGAGAGCACGACTGATGACGGTCCTGACAATCCTCGCCGCGCTTTTCGCCCTGCTGCTGTTCGGCGTGCCGGTGGCCTTTTCGCTGGGTCTGCTGGGACTTTCGATGCTGGTCTTCGGCGGGTTCTCGCCGCTGATGGCGCCGCAGGCGGTGCTGTCAACGCTGGACGGGTTCATCCTGCTGTCGGTGCCGCTGTTCCTGCTCATGTCCAACGTGCTGCTGCGCGGCGGCGTGGGGCGCGACCTTTACGCCGCCGTGCAGGCATGGGTGGGGCACTGGCCCGGCGGGCTGGCGGTGGCGACGGTCATCTCCTGCGGGCTGTTCGCGGCGATCTCGGGTTCCTCGGTGGCCACGGCCGCAACCATCGGCACCGTGGCCATCCCCGAGATGATCTCGCGCGGGTACGAGCGCCGCTTCGTCTACGGGCTGCTGGCGGCGGGAGGGACGCTGGGCATCCTGATCCCGCCCTCGATCCCGATGATCGTCTACGGCTTCGTGACCGAGGAATCGGTGATCGCGCTGTTCCTCGCCGGCATCGGACCGGGCCTTGCAC
>JALTNO010000322.1 GCA_027000645.1 Paracoccaceae bacterium
GGAAGATCTCGGGCGTCATGTAGTTGTGGCCCAGGATGACCGCGCCCCGCTCTTTCTTCAGGTCGTTGATCGCCTTCACGTAGGGGGCGTAAACCGCCCAGTCCGGCGGAGGAACCACGCGTTCCATACGCGAATAGACGTCCTGCATGGATGCCGCCAGTTCCGGCGAGGGCGCCAGATCGTAACATTCGGACAACTCGGAACGAACGTGAGCAAGGTCGAACACCGTTCACATCTCCTGTCTTCGAGATCGGCGCGTTCAATACCGGCATTCCGGGCACAAGCCCACCCGGAAAAGCAACCGGACGATGAGCCACAATGACGCGAGGTCAGCCGCCGATCACCGGGCTCCGTCCTCGAACGCCTCCATCGCCGTCAGCCCCAGCCGCCGGAACAGGGCCGCGTCCCGGTCCTCTTCGGGGTTCGCGGCGGTCAGCAGCGTATCGCCCACGAACAGCGAATTGGCGCCGGCGAAAAAGCACATCGCCTGAAGTTCGTCGCTCATTTCCGTGCGGCCCGCCGACAGGCGCACATGCGACCGCGGCATCAGGATTCGCGCCAGCGCCACGGTACGGACGAATTCGAACGGGTCGATCGGCTCGGCATCGGCAAGCGGCGTGCCGGGCATCGGGATCAGCATGTTGATCGGCACGCTGTCGGGATGTTCGTCGAGCGTTGCCAGCGCCAGCAGCATGTCGATCCGGTCCATACGCTCTTCGCCCATGCCGACGATGCCGCCGGCGCAAACCTTGATGCCCGCCTCGCGCACCCGGTTGAGCGTTTCGATCCTGTCGGCAAAGCTCCGCGTGGTGACGATTTCCGGATAGTAGCGTTCGGAGGTGTCGATGTTGTGGTTGTAATAGTCCAGCCCCGCCTCTTTCAGCCGCAGCACCTGGTCGTCATCCAGCATCCCCAGCGTCATGCAGGTTTCCATGCCCAGCGCCTTCACCCCCTCGATCATCGCCGCCAGAGTGTCCATGTCGCGGTCCTTGGGCGAACGCCACGCTGCCCCCATGCAATAGCGGGTGGCACCGGCGTCCCTGGCCTTGCGGGCCTCGGCGACGACGCGCTCGACCTCGACCAGTTTGGAGGCCGGCAGCTTCGCGCCGTTGCGGGCGGACTGGCTGCAATAGGCGCAATCCTCGGCGCACCCGCCGGTCTTGATGCTGAGCAGCTTCGATTTCTGCACCCGGTTCGGATCGAAATGCGCACGATGAACCGAATGGGCGCGAAACAACAGGTCCATGAAGGGCAGGTCGTATATCTCCTCGGCCTCCTGCCGGGTCCAGTCGGTTCGGATCGAGGGGGTGTCAAGCATGTTGGCTGTGTTCTCCGATCTGATACGCGGGCCGCGCCACGTGGTTCCGGGGGCGTTTCCGGTTGATCGCGCCCCCCCTGCATGGCCCCGCATTTACCGGCCTTTCCGGACGAGGGGCAAGCGGCGAAGCGATGGGGCGCCCAAGGGGGCGCAGGCGCGGGAAAAACCCGGCACCGCGAAGAAGGATTTTCGAATCACGCATCAGTGCCGGGCTGCGTCGCCCCCGCGCCGGGGCACCCGAAAACCGCGCCGCCGGCCCCATGCCGCCGGGTCGATCATGATTTGTTACAAATATTACCATTAAAAATCAAATCGGTAACTCCAGCCTGTGCTAAAAGATTACTCTGAAATACTCTAACAGAATGGATTTTCACAAAAATCTGGCTTTTTCACGGATAAACCGGCATAATAGTACTGATATACCTGTTAAGTTCTCGACGCCGGGAGGAGGCAATCCGATGACAGGTCAGCTCAAGGTCGGAGACAGCGAAACCAGAACCGTCACGGTGGATGCCGAGCGGACCATCGACTTCATGGGCGATGAATGCCGGGTCTATGCCACCCCGTCGCTGGTGCGCGACATCGAACACACCTGCCGCGACATGATCGTGGCCCGCCTGCCCGAGGGACAGGATTCCGTGGGCACCCTGGTCAACATCGCCCATCTGGCGCCGACTCCGCTGGGGCTGGAAGTGACGATCACCGTCACCGTGGTCGAGGCAGAGGGGCGCAGGATCGCGCTGGAGGTCACCGCCTCGGACCCGATGGAACGGATCTGCAAGGGGCGCCACGAACGTTTCATCGTGGATGTGGAACAGACCCGCCAGCGATTGCTGAAAAAGGCCGCCAGCCTCGCCGGCGCATAGAAGGGGGGCGCGCCATGAAGGATCACGCCGGCACCATCACCAGAAGCGTCTCCTCCTACTGCTATCAATGCGTGGCCGGCCCCGACCTGATGAAGGTGGACGTGGTCGACGGGGTGCCGGTGCAGATCCGCCCCAGCGGCACGGCAGCCGCCGTCCACCCCGCCCATGGCAAGGTCTGCGTCAAGGCCTTCGGCCTGATCCAGAAGACCAACAACCCCCACCGCATCACCCGACCGATGATCCGCACCAACCCGAAGAAGGGGCGCGACGAGGACCCGCGCTGGCGCGAGGCGACATGGGATGAGGCGCTGGACCTCATCTGCGAGAAGCTGCGCGCGATCCGCCGCAAGGGCCTGACCGACGAAAGCGGCTATCCGCGGCTGGCCGCCAGCTTCGGGGGGGGCGGCACCTCGACGGTCTACATGGGGACCTTCCCTGCCTTCCTGAAGGCCTGGGGCGGCCCTGTCGACATGAGCTTCGGCAGCGGCCAGGGGGTGAAGTGCTATCATTCCGAGCACCTCTACGGGGAATTCTGGCACCGCGCCTTCACGGTCTGCCCCGACACGCCGCTGGTCGAGATGATCATTTCCTTCGGCGCCAATGTCGAAGCCTCGGGCGGGGTCTGCGGCGTGCGCCGCCATGCCGATGCCCGCGCCCGCGGCGTGAAGCGCGTGCAGGTCGAGCCGCATCTGTCCGTCACCGGCGCCTGCTCGGCCGAGTGGGTGCCGATCCGGCCCAAGACCGACCCGGCCTTCATGTTCGCCATGATCCACGTGCTGCTGCACGAAGTGCCGCGCGAACGCCTCGACATCGCGTTCCTGAAAGAGCGCAGCTCTTCGCCCTACCTCGTGGCGCCGAACGGCTTTTACATGCGCGATGCGCAAACCCGAAAACCGCTGATCTGGGATCAGCGGCGCGGCGCGGCGGTGCCCTTCGACACCCCCGATGCCGACCCGGCGCTGGAGGGCGAATTCGCCGTCTCGGGGCTGGAGGTCGGCCCCGACGATGCCGAATGGACCCATGACGCGGCCCCCTGCCGGACGGCCTTTTCCCACCTGGTCGAACATGTCCGCCCCTACAGCCCCGAATGGGCCGGCGGCATCTGCGACGTCGATGCGCAGGTGATCCGCCGCACCGCGCGCGAGTTTCTCGACCACGCCCATGTGGGCGAGACGATCGAGGTGGACGGGCGCACCCTGCCCTTCCGGCCGGTGGCGATCTCGCTGGGCAAGACGGTTTCGAACGGCTGGGGCGGCTATGAATGCGCCTGGGCGCGGACGGTGATGGCAGTGCTGGTGGGCGGGCTCGAGGTGCCCGGCGGCACGCTGGGCACCACGGTGCGGCTCAACCGCCCCGCCGACAACCGCTGGTCGTCGGTGGTGCCGGGGCCGGACGGCTTCATGAACTACCCCATGAACCGCACGAGCAAGGGCGAATGGGCCGATCACCCGGTGGCCCGCCACGCCCACCAGGCGCTGGTGCCGCTGGCGGCCAACTCGCCCTGGAGCCAGGCCCTGGGCCCGACCCATCTGGCCTGGATGGCCCAGCGGGGGCAGGATTTCGACCATCTGCCGCCCCCCACCCTGCCGGATGTGTGGTTCATCTACCGCACCAACCCGGCGATCTCGTTCTGGGATACCGCAGGCGTGACCGAGGTGATGGCGAAATTCCCCTTCACGGTGTGCTTTGCCTATACCCATGACGAAACCAACCACATGGCCGACGTGCTGCTGCCCGAATGCACCGATCTCGAGGGGCTGCAACTGATCCGCATCGGCGGGTCGAAATATGTCGAGCAGTTCTGGGACCACCAGGGTTTTGCCCTGCGCGACCCCGCCGCCGCCCCGATGGGCGAGGCGCGCGATTTCACTTGGATCGCCACCCGGCTGGCCAGCGGCGCCGGGATCCTCGAAGCCTACAACGAGGCCATCAACAGCGGCGCCGCCGGCATCCCGCTCCGCGGCGAGAGGTGGGATTTCTCGCTCGACCCCGAAACCGAACATGATGTCGAGGAAATCTGGGACCGCGCCTGCCGCGCCGCCAGCGCCGAGATCACCGACGGGCGCGAATCCCAGGGGCTGGACTGGTTCCGCGAACACGGCTTCCGCACCCGCCCCTTCCCGCGTGAACGCTGGTATCTCTACCCGATGATGGTCGAACAGGGCCTGCGCTTCGAGCTGCCCTACCAGGAGCGGCTTCTGCGCATCGGGCAGGAGTTGCGCGCGCGTCTGCACGAGGCCGGGATCCACTGGTGGGACGCGCAGCTGCGCGAATACGAGGCGCTGCCGCACTACCAGGACCTGCCCGGGCTGTGGGAGGGCGCCCTGGAACGCCAGTTCGGGGTGAAGATCGGCGACTATCCGTTCTGGCTGATCACCGCCCGGTCGATGCAGTATTCCTGGGGCGGCAATGCCGGCATCCAGATGATCCACGAGGTCGCCGCCAATGTCGCCGGCCATGGCGGCGTGGTGATGAACCCGCAGGCCGCGCACCGGCTGGGCATCAGCGAAGGCGAGCGGGTCGAGATCGTCTCGCCCGTGGGCCGCACCACCGGCGCGGTGATCCTGCGCAACGGCATCCGGCCCGACGTGCTGCTGATGATCGGGCAGTTCGACCACTGGAAGACGCCCTTTGCCCGGGATCTGGCCACGCCCAGCATGAACGCGCTGACCCCGATGTCGCTGGAGCTGACCGACGCCACCGGCTCGGGCGCCGATCTGGTGCGGGTGGCGGTGCGCAAGATCGCGCCGAAGGAGGGCCGGCCATGACCCGCTGGGCGATCGTCGTCGATCTCAACCGCTGCGTGGGCTGCCAGACCTGCACCGCCGCCTGCAAGCACGCCAATGCCACCGCGCCGGGGGTGCAGTGGCGCAAGGTGCTGGATTTCGAGGTCGGCTCCTTCCCCGAGGTGCGCCGCGCCTTCCTGCCGGTGGGCTGCATGCATTGCGACGAACCCTCCTGCCGCGAGGTCTGCCCCTCGACCGCCACGCGCAAGCGCGACGACGGGATCGTGACCATCGACTACGACATCTGCATCGGCTGCGCCTATTGCGCGGTGGCCTGCCCCTACCAGGCCCGGTTCCGCGTGGACGAACCCGCCGCCGCCTACGGCCCCGGCCGCCGGATGCGCCACGAAGAGCGGCGCGAGGACCCCGCCCGCCTGGGCGTGGCGCAGAAATGCACGCTGTGCGTCGAGCGCATCGACGCTGGGCTGGCCGCCGGGCTGACCCCGGGGGTGGACATGGAGGCCACGCCGGCCTGCGTGGCCTCGTGCATTTCCGGGGCCTTGCAGATGGGCGATCTCGACGACCCGGACAGCAATGTTTCGCGGCTGCTGCGCACGCATCGCCATTTCCGCATGCACGAGGAGCTCGGCAACGGGCCGGGCTTCTACTACCTCTATGATGGCGAAATTGCCGACGCCACCCCGATCGACCCCGCACCCATGGAGCCTGAACCGGTGGGGCTGGCCGCCGTCTCGCCGCAGTTGCAACGCAACTGGGACTGGCGCGCGGCGGCCAACTTCACCCTGGGCGGCGCCGGGACCGGGCTGTTCGCGGCCACCATGGCGGCAGGGCTGTTCGCGCCGGTGCTGTGGGCGGCGGCCCTTCTGGCCATGGCGATGGTGGCGGCGGGGCTGTTCTGCGTATGGCTTGAGATCGGGCGGCCGTGGCGGTTCCCCAACGCCTTCCGCAACCCGGCCACCAGCTGGATGTCGCGCGAGGCCTGGGCCGGCATCGCCTTTTTCGCCCTGGGCGGGCTTTCATGGCTCACCGGCTCGTGGCTGCCGGGGCTGGCCGCCGCAGCGGCGGGGCTGGGCTTCCTCTACTGTCAGGCGCGGATCCTGCGCGCGGCCAAGGGCATTCCCGCCTGGCGGCGACCGGAAATCGTGTTGCTGATCTTCATCACCGGCCTGGCCGAGGGCGCGGGGCTGTGGAACGTCGCCGCGCTGGGCGCCGGGATCGGACCGGTGACGGGAATGGTGCTGGCCCTGCTGGCGCTGGCGGCGCTGCGGCTTGCCGCCTGGCGGCGCTACCGGGTGGCGCTGGGGCGGGTCGGCGCGCCGACCCGGGCCCTGCTGGCGCTGGATGACCCGGCAACCGGGCTTGGCACTCCGGCCGAGCTGGCGGTGCTGGCGCTGGCGGCGCTGGCGCTGATCCCGGCCATGCCTGCTGGGCCGGCGGCGTGGCTGGCGGCGCTGGCGGGCATGACCGCGGCGGCCATCGGTTGGATGTTCAAGTACCGCCTGATCACCCGCGCCGCCTACAACCAGGGATACGCGATCGAACGCATGCCCGCGCGCGGCGCCGGTCGCAGCGCGGCGGGCATCCGGCCCGGCTGGGCGCGGGCCTGACCCGCCTGCAGCTCCACCCGGCAGCGGCCGGAAAAGGAAAACGAATGGTCAGGGAGGAAAACCACGATGCTGGACAAGGACCGCTCCGATTCACCTTTCATGTTCGACCGGGACATCGAAACCATGCCCCGCGACAGGCTGGCCGAGATGCAGCTCGACCGGCTGCGCCAGTCGCTGAAACTTGCCTTCGACAAGGTGCCCCATTACCGCGCGGCCTTCGACAGGGCGGGCGTGGCGCCGGACGATCTGAAGACGCTGGACGACCTGCGCCGCTTTCCCTTCACCGTGAAGGACGACCTGCGCGACAACTACCCTTTCGGCATGTTCGCACTGCCCCGGGACAAGGTGCTGCGCGTGCACGCCTCCTCGGGCACCACCGGCAAGCCGACGGTCGTGGGCTACAGCGCCGGCGACCTCGACCGCTGGGCCGACCTGATGGCCCGCTCGATGGCCTGCGCCGGCATCCGCCCGGGCGACCTGGTGCACAACGCCTATGGCTATGGGCTGTTCACCGGCGGGCTCGGCGCCCATTCCGGGGCCGAGCGCCTGGGCTGCACCGTGGTGCCGGTCTCGGGCGGGGGCACCGAGCGACAGGTGACGCTGCTGGCCGATTTCGGCGCCGCCGCGCTGTGCGCCACCCCGTCCTATGCGCTCAACATCGCCGAAGTGGCCGAAGGCATGGGCGTGGACATTGCCGCACTGCCCGTGCGCCGCGGCCTGTTCGGGGCCGAGCCCTGGTCGGAATCCATGCGGGCCGAACTCGACCGCCGGCTTGGGCTCCGCTCGGTGGACGTGTACGGGCTGTCCGAAATCATGGGCCCCGGCGTGGCCTGCGAATGCGACCGGGCCCGCGACGGGCTGCACGGATGGGAAGACCACTTCCTGTTCGAGATCATCGATCCCGAAACGCTGGACCCGCTCGCTCCGGGCGAAGAAGGCGAACTGGTCATCACCACGCTGACCAAACAGGCGATGCCGATCATTCGCTACCGCACTCGCGACATCACCCGGCTGTCGCATGAACCCTGCGCCTGCGGGCGGACGCATCTGCGCATCATGCGGGTGACCGGGCGCGACGACGACATGATGATCATCCGCGGCGTCAACGTCTATCCCAGCCAGATCGAGGCGGTTCTCGTCGGGCTGGAAGGGCTGGCCCCCCACTACCAGATCCGCCGCTACCGCGACGGCGCGATGGAGGCAATCGCGGTCGAGATCGAGGTCCTGCCCGACACCCCCGCCTCGCCCGAGGCGCTTGCCGCCCGCGCGGCCGAGGCCCGCCACCACATCAAGTCGGTGATCGGCATCACCTGCAAGGTCCATGCCCGACTTCCCGGAGAAATTCCCCGCTCGCAGGGAAAGGCCGTCCGGGTCATCGACGAACGCTGATCCGCGCAACCGGCGCGCGGCACCCGGCCGGCTGCGCGACGATATCGCGACCTGGCGACATGCCGCGCCCGGCCCCGGTTGATCCGGTCCTTCCGGATGGGTTCAGATGCGACCGGGCGCGCGGCCACAGATTCGCGGGAAAGGCATGTCAATGTACATATCGCCGAAACCATTGTCGCAATATCCATGGTATGTCCGCCTGTTCTTCTGGAAGCAGAAGAAAACCTACGGGAAGGTCCTGGAACCGGGGATGCTGTGGGCGCGCTCGCCCCTGGTTTTCATCGGCGTGGCGCTGCTCTACGGCGCGCTCAACCGGCGGCGCAGCCCGATCGACCCCGCCCTGCGGTCGCTGGTGACGGTGCGCGTGAGCCAGATCAATCACTGCGCCTTCTGCATCGACATCAACGCCTCGGTCCTGCTCGGGCGCGGCGTGTCCGAAGAAAAGGTCGCCCTCCTGTCCGACTGGCGGGCTCAGTCGTGTTTCTCGGAAGCCGAGCGACTGGCGCTGGAACTGGCCGAGGCAATGACCTTCACCGACCGCAGCGTGGACAGGGGGCTGATCGAACGCCTCCTGCGCCATTTCGACGAAGACGCCCTGACCGAACTGTGCGGCCTGGTCGCGTTCCAGAACATGTCGAGCAAGTTCAACGCCGCGCTCGACGTCCCGGCGCAGGGATTCTGCACGCTCCCGATGCTCCCCGCATCCGGTGACACGGATGCCGGCGGCACGGGCTGACCACCGCCCGCACTTCATCTTGCCGGAAATACTCCCGCCGGAGGCATGGCGCGCAGCGCCATTCCGCCGGCCGGTTCAGATCTCGAACGCCCGCTCCAGCGGCGCCACGTCATCCAGCCGCTCTGCAACCGAGGCGAAATAGGGCTCGCGCCGACCGCGATAGAGGATGCCGGTGTTGAAGCCGTCATCGGTCATGATCCGCCGCGCCGCACGGGCCGGATCGTCAGTGGCCTCGACCACCGCCTTGTGAACCTGGGTCTTCCACTCGCGCTCGTCAGGGCGGAAGGTCACGCAGGGGCTGAGGATCTCGACGAAGGAAAAGCCGGGGTGGCGGATCGCCTCGACGATGGTGGCGGTGCAGGCCTTGATGTTGCCCGAGAACTCGCGCGCCACGAAATTGGCCCCCGAGGCCAGCGCGATTACCAGCGGGTGGAAGGGCGAGAGCCCCGTGCCGCCGGGCGAAAGCGCCGAATCCCAGTCCGGCTCGGTCGTGGGCGAGGGCTGGCCCTTGGTCATGCCATAGACGCGATTGTCCATGACGATATAGGTCATGTCCACGTTGCGCCGGCAGGCGTGCAGGAAATGGTTGCCGCCGATCGAGAACCCGTCACCGTCACCGCTCATGGCCAGCACGGTCAGGTCGGGGCGCGCCACCTTCAGCCCCGCCGCCACCGCCAGCGCACGACCATGCACGCCGTGGAAGCCGTAACAGCTCGTATAGGCGGGAATGCGCGAGGAACAGCCGATGCCGGATACCACGGCCACGTCCTCGGGCGCGCGGCCGAGCTGGGCCAGCGCCTTGGTCAGCGACAGCAGCACGTGATAGTCGCCGCAGCCGGGGCACCAGATCGGGTCGATGTCGGATTTGAAGTCGCTCGCCTTGCGGTTCGGGATGTTCATTTGCTGTTCCAATCGCGGATTTCACTGGCAATCTCGTCGGGCCCGATCAGGTCCGGCCCCTCGCGGTTCAGACTTCGGATCTCGAAGGGCAGCTCCATGTGGGCGCGCACATGGCGCTGGAACTGGCCGGAATGGCTCTGTTCGACAAACAGCACCCGGCGGGCGCCCTCCAGCGCCTCGGCCAGGCGCGCGTGCGGGAAGGGCAGGATCTGACGCAGCGACACCAGGCGCACGCCGATTCCTTCCCCGGCCAGCGCCTCCTGCGCCTCGCGCGCAGCCCCGGTCAGCGACCCCCAGGTCAGGATCACCATGTCGCCCTGCCCCTCGTCGATGCCCCAGTGATCGCCATAGTCGAAGGACTCGATCTTGTGCAGGCGCTTGTCCATCTGCGCCTTCTGATCATGGCGGGAACTGGACGGGGCGCCGCGCTCGGTATGGGTCAGCCCGTCGGCGGTATACTGCCCGCCCGGCTGGCCCGGAAGCGCCATCGGCGACACCCCGTCGGCGGTGACCGCATAGCGGCGGTACTCGCTCTGCACGGCCGGCTCATAGGCCTTGCGCCGGGTCAGGAAGGCCACGTCTGCCGGCCGGTCGATCAGCACCCGCGACTGGCCGATGGACTGATCCGACAGCACGATGACCGGCGTCTGCAACGTCTCGGCCACATGCATCGCCCACTGGCCCGTGAACAGGCAGTCGGCCACCCCCAGGGGCGCCAGCACCACATGCGGCGCGTCGCCATGGAACCCGTAGACCGCGATGTTCAGGTCGGACTGCTCCGACTTGGTGGCAATGCCGGTCGAGGGACCGGCGCGCATCACGTCGATGACCACGATCGGCGTCTCGGACGCCGCAGCCAGGCCAAGGCTTTCCATCATCAGCGACAGCCCCGGCCCCGAGGTCGCGGTCAGCGACGGCCGCCCGCCGAAAGAGGCCCCGATGATCATGTTGATCGAGGCCAGCTCGTCCTCGGCCTGGACCAGCGCACCGCCGATCTTCGCCAGCGCCGGAGCGAGATATTCCAGCACGTCGGTGGCCGGCGTGATCGGATAGGCCGCCGCGAATTGCAGCCCGCCGCGCAGCGCCCCCAGTCCGATCGCCTCGTTGCCGGTGATCAGCCACCGCCTGGCCCCGGAGGGTGCGGCGGGCTCCAGCGGCAAGCTGCGGCCAAAGCCCTGCGCCGCCGCCCGCCCGGCGGCGATGCAGGCCAGCCCCGTTTCGACCGCCGACGCGCCCTTGCGCCCCAGCCGGCGCGCGACGACCTCGCCCAGTTCGTCGTCGGGCAGGCCGAGAAGCTCGGCCACCAGGCCCGCGGCGATCATGTTCTCGCGCCCGCCCTCGATCGATTTCGCCAGCTCGCCGAGGGGCACCTCGACGATGGCGCAATCGGCCTCGCGCAGCTCTCGCGGCGGCTCCCCCGCCGCCGGATCGCAGATCACCAGCCCGCCGCCGGCCACCGGCATGGCGTGGATGAAACGGTCGGCGTTCTTCCAGTCGATGGCCACGAGGATGTCGAAGCGCTTCGACATGCAGCTGACCGGCCGCGGCGACAGCCGCACCAGCGCGGCCGCCTCGCCGCCCCGGATCTGGGGCCCGACCGAACGGTTCATCACCCCGTACCAGCCGGCCTTGCCTGCGGCCTCCAGCAGCAGCGAACCGGCGGTGACGGCGCCGGCGCCGCCGGTGCCGACGATGGCGAACGAGACGCTCCTTGCGACGGTGGGGGGAGAGGATGAGGCGTTCATGTCCGTTCCGATCCTTCTGGGCGCTGCCTTGCCGGGAGGTCTGCCTGGGGCTCCGGCCGGTGTCGCATTGGTGGTTGACGCAATTTCAGTAATCGAGTACTGATTTACGGTAATAAAGATCGAAAGCCCTGTCAACACGCGCCGAATCCTCCCTCTCTGCCGGCGCCCGCAGGGCCAGGACGGGAGATGGCGATGCCGAGACGATGGATGATGGTTTCCCCTGGCGAGCCCCTCAGGGAAGAGGAATTCGACCTTGACGCACCTGCCGCCGGAGAGGTGGTGGTCGAGGTCGCCGGCTGCGGCGTCTGCCATACCGATCTGGGATATTTCTATGACGGCGTGCGCACCAACCATCCGCTGCCGCTGACGCTGGGACATGAAATCAGCGGCCGCGTGGTCGAGGCCGGCGAGGGCGCCGCCGAGTGGCTTGGCCGGACGGTCATCGTGCCGGCGGTGATCCCCTGCGGGGAGTGCGATTCGTGCAAACGCGGCAAGGCCACCATCTGCCCGAATCAGAAAATGCCGGGCAACGACATCCAGGGCGGATTCGCCACCCATGTCACGGTGCCCGCCCACGGGCTGTGCCCGGTGGACATGGACCGGCTGCATGCGGCGGGGCTGGAGCTGGCCGACGTGTCGGTGGTGGCCGATGCGCTGACCACGCCCTACCAGGCGGCGGTGCAGGCGGGCATCGGCCCC